>CAMETB010000023.1 GCA_945936265.1 uncultured Clostridia bacterium | reverse complement strand
TCACCATTGAGGACGTTTACGAGCCGTATCTTATGCAGATAGGCTTTTTAAGCCGTACCCCGAGAGGACGTATGGTAACAAGACTTGCCTATGAGCACCTCGGCATCCCCTTCAAAGGTCAGGAAGCCACCCAGCAATCTCTCAAAATAGACTGATAAAGGTCGGCAATTGTGCCGACCTTTTATCGTATTTACTTCTTTTTTACGCGGATGACGAGAGAGCGCAATGCTTTGAAGTCAAAGGGGATAAGCGGATAGAGGTAGGAGCGTTTGCCGTTTATGCCCTTATTGGTACAAATGAGAAGTATTCCGAGAGCGGCGCCTGCAACAAGTCCCCACCAATTCATAAAGGAAATAAGGATAAGGCTTGTAAGTCTTATGAACTTGACAGCGTAACCGAGTTCATAGTTGGATCCGGTGAAGCTTGCTATCGCTATTAACGCCATATAGAATATGACGTCAGGGCAAAGCCAGCCTATCTGAACGGCAAAGTCGCCGAGCAAAAGTCCGCCGACGACGCTGAAAGAGTTTGACATAACGCTCGGGGTATTCAGCGAGGCGAGTTTCAGCCCGTCAAGGAGTACCTCGACAATAAGGAGCTGTATCAATATAGAAATCGAACCCGTATTTTCGGGAACTATAAATCTGAACCATTCGGGTAAGATGTTCTCGTTTATGACGAGCAAATACCATACAGGTGTGAGAAAAACGGCGCACCAGAAGGTGATTTGTCTTACTATTCTCAAATAACTGCCCGTAAGCGGCGGAAAATAAAAATCGTCCGTTTCCTGCAAAAAATCGAATATCGAGGTTGGAAGTATCATCACCTCGGGCGAGTTATCGCACACTATTATAACACTGCCTTCGAGAATTGAAGCGCAAGCAGCGTCGGGGCGCTCGGTACACCTTATCTTTGGGAAAGGATTATACCATTTTTTCTTTATAAGGCTCTCTATAAGGCTCTGATGCCCGAGAGGGAGCGCATCAGTCTTTACGGAGTTTATCTTCTCCGTTACCTCTTTTACATACACAGGGTCGGCTTTTCCGTTTATATAGACTATTGCTATATCGGTTTTGGAGGACTCCCCCACGCTTGCATACTTTACGACAAGATTTGTATCTCTTATTCTGCGCCTTATCATAGCGGTATTGAAAATCAGGGTTTCGACAAAGCCGTCCCGCGCCCCTCGCATAACCTTGTCGTTTTCGGGCTCCTCGGTAACTCTTGCGGGATATGAGCGTGCGTCAACTATTATCGCCCCGTCACCAAAGCCCTCGGCAAAAATAGCCGTGCAACCGCTTAAAACCATTTTTATTATATTGTCAAGGTCGTGTGATGCCTCAACTTCGACACTGGGTACGCTTTTTTTGACAAAACTCTCTACGTCCCCGTCTTTTCCGCTGCCGAAATCCTTGATGCCGACCAAAAATATCATAAGCTTTTGCATTATGGTGGCAGTGACAAAGCCGTCTATATAATACATAGTTACCTTTTGGGAGTTTATCTCCATTTCTCTTTTTATTATGTCAAAATTCTCTTTTATATTAAGAATACCGTCAACAGTGTCGATATTTTCGTCAAAATTCCGTGAAAGTCCGTGCATAAAAACCTCCGCAAACACTTTTTGTTAGTATTTGCGGAGTTTTCTTTTTCAATCATTTATTTTTGAAAAATTGATAGAACAGGCAAGGGATCATTCCGTTATAGAGTTTTCTTACCTTGTCGGGTTTTCTTCCGTAGAACCTTGCAAAGCTTTCGTGGCTTGTGATTATATATATCTGCCATTTGTCAAGCGTTTTGAAATGCTCTCCCATTTTTCTGTAAAGGTCCTCACATTCCCGCACGGTAAGAAGCCGCTCTCCGTACGGAGGATTGCAGACTATTGTGCCGCGCCTGCCACCCGTTTCTATTGTAAGGGCGTCTTTTTCAAAAATTTTCATATTGTTATATACGCCCGCGTGCTTGGCGCATTCGGTTGCAAGCGATACACACTCGGGATTTATATCCGAAGCGTATGCTTCAAAAGACGAATCGTTTATTATCTTTGCCCTCGCCTCTTGCCTTGCGTCCTCCCACGCCCTTTTGTCTATTTCCGCAAAGGTTTGTGAAACAAAGGCTCTTTCAAGCCCCGGCGCTCTGTTCGTCATTATCATTGACGCCTCTATTGCGATAGTTCCGGAGCCGCAAAACGGATCCCAGAAAAGAACGTCCTCTCTCGGTCTTGAAATTTTAGCGAGTGCGGCGGCAAGCGTTTCTCTTATCGGCGCCTCCGACGCTTTCGGTCTGTAACCTCTCTTATGGAGCGGTGTGCCCGAGGTATCTATCATAAGCGTGGCTCTGTTCTTAAAGATGAAAAAGTCAATCTGATACTTTATTCCCGTTTCCGGAAACCAACTTATGCCGTATTTTGCGCCGAGGCTCGATGCAACCGCTTTCTTTATTATTTTCTGACAGTCGGGGACGGAAAAAAGCGCGCTCTTTATGCTGTGTCCCCTTACGGGGAATTCATCGTCCTTGCCTATCCATCTACTCCAATCAAGCGCTTTTGTCCCCTCGAAAAGATCGTCAAAAGTGAGAGCCTCAAATTCCCCGACTTTTATATAGACTCTTTCCGCATATCTCAGATTGATATTGCACACCGCCATAGCGGAAATATCGCCGACAAAGCTTATTCTGCCGTCCATGGTTTCGGTCCTTTTATATCCGAGTGCGTCTATCTCCTCGCCGAGCAGTCCCTCAAGTCCGAAAAGGCACGTTGCAACATACTCAATCATTCTTTTTCTCCTTTTGGCAGAGTAAATGAGAAGGTGCAGTTCTTTCCGTATTCGCTCTGTACACTTATCTTTTCTCCATGCGCCTCTATTATCGTCTTTGTTATGAAAAGCCCAAGACCTACGCCGGTTTTGTCAAGTCCTCTGCTTTTGTCCCCTTTGTAAAATCTGTCGAAAACATACGGCTGATCCTCAGGGGATATCCCTATTCCCTCATTATAAATCGAGAATTTTATCTTCTTGTCGCAGTCTTTGACGCTTACCCTGTATTTGCCTTTCTCGTACGAAAATTTTATCGCATTGTGGCAAAGATTGTATATTACCTGATTTATCGCGTCCTTATCGCCCTTGACATACATATCGAAATCGTCAAAGTCAAATTCCACATCAAGTTCTTTTATCTCTATCTGCGTTTCAAACGATATTACCGTCTGCCTTACCATTTCGCAGATATTGAAGTTTTTCATCTCAAATTTGCGCTCGCCGGACTGGAGCCTTGAAATGTCGAGCAAGGATGTTACAAGTCGGCTTAAACGCTTTATTTCGTTTTTAATTATGGTAAGATAATATTCCTGCTTTTCGGGAGGTATTGCGCCGTCGAGTATTCCGTCTATAAATCCGGCAATCGTCGTCATAGGTGTCCTTAAATCATGAGAGGCACTGCTAAGAAAACTGCGCTGCATTTCATCTTTTGACTGAAGTGCCGACGCCATATTGTTAAATGAAGTTGCAAGATCAGCAAGTTCATCGTTCCCTCGGACGGGTATGCGCACGCTGAAATTGCCCCGTGAAAACTCATTTACCGCAACACTTATCTCGCGCAGCGGCTTCATAACGCTGTAACTTACCCCATAAATCGCCACAAGTGCGACTATTGATATCCATACGACCGCTATTATTATCGAGCGCATCATTGCACTCATCATATCTCCCTTTTTGGAACTTAAAGTATAAGCGATTACAGTGCCGAGAGTGTCTGAATTTTCGTTTTCTATGACGGATGCAAAAAGAATTACATTTGATGAGAAAAATCCATTGCAGTTACGGCGCATGGATATATCTTTTTCTTTCAGTATTTCCTCCATCGTCTCCTGCGGAATTGTCGTTTTTTTGATTTCCTCTATGTCGGCAGTTGAATTTTCGCCGTAATTTATCTGTATTTCGCCTGTGTCCTCATCTTTAAATGCGCTCATAATTATATTTCCGTTTTTATCGGTTGCAAGAACTTTACAGTTCGGAGTTGTCATGAAGTTTATTGACAATGCGGATAGAAGAGTGCTTTCCCGTTCTCTTATTTTGTCTTCAAGCGTTGCTTCACTGTCACTTATTTTTCCAAGAAAAGTTTCAAAGGTAACCGCCACATTTGAAAGCTCTTTTTTTCTTGAATCTATGGAAAAATTCTCGATAAGTGTAGTTATTATTATTCCGAGGACCGTAACCGTGAGAATAATTATCGCCATAAATATCGCCATATATCTTGTATATATATTCTTGAAATGGAGTTTTTTCATACTGCGCTCTCCTTCTTTACGTTCTTTCGGTTATAGTATAAACAATTTGTTATAATAAGTCAAGAAAAAATGATTGTTGAAAACAAAAATTTGCAACAGTCCTGGATTAAGGGATAGGCGGATTTAGGCGAGATGCGTTGTTCTTCGCCCTGTTAAGCCGTACTTGGTACGGTGAAGGGCGAAAACGACGCAAGAAAAAGTCATAAAACGAAGAAATTCGCAAGAATTTCAACCTTATTATTTTCTCATTTACTGACTTTACAAAAAAGTAGGAGGCGGATTTTACACCACCCCCCATTTATTTTGGATAAACCGACTTTTTCGGTGTCGTCAAATGCGGCAGCCCCTGCTTTTATTATTCGGTAGGTTGAGGAAACACCTCAAATTTGTATCCGACGCCCCAGACGGTTTTAAGTTCCCATTTGTCCGACACTCCCTGGAGTTTTTCGCGCAGGCGCTTTATATGAACATCAACAGTCCTTGAGTCACCGAGGTAGTCAAAGCTCCACACCTTGTTAAGAAGCTGATCCCTTGTATATACTCTGTTGAAATTCTTTGCAAGGAAATAAAGAAGAAGGAGTTCTTTATGCGGAATATCGACACTCTCCCCCCTGATTTTAAGTTCGTGATTGGCAAGACTTATCTCAAGGTTGTCAAAACGCAAGGTGTCCTTATCTACGTGAGTTTCCATTGCGCTGTATCTTCGGAGGACTGCTTTTACCCTTGCCAGAAGCTCTTTCATATCAAAAGGCTTTACGACAAAATCGTCAGCGCCGAGCTCAAGACCCAGAACCTTGTCAAAAACATCGCCCTTTGCAGTTATCATTATCATGGGCTTATTGGAGTTGGCACGTATCTCGCGGCAAACGTCCGTCCCGTCTTTTTTTGGAAGCATAAGATCGAGAAGAATAATATCGGGGTCATAACTTTTGAACATATTAAGCCCTTCGACTCCGTCATTGGCAACGGCTACATCGTAACCTTCGTTCTGAAAATAAACCTTTATAAGCTCACATATATTGACGTCATCATCAACGACAAGCATTTTTGTCCCCAGCATATCAGTTTCTCCTTTTCATATCGGTAAGCAGGCGATTTTTCGCAAGTTACATTTATTGTAGCATATTTTTGACAATTTGTAAACAGTTTATTTCAAAATAAGAAATATTTATCGCTAATTGTATTCTACAACGTAATTGTGAACAAAATGTGAACGCGAAGTGTGAATATAATAAAAAATCACCATATTTTTTGCCCGTTTTTTCCTTTTTCTCTTGATAGGACGAAAAAAATAATGTATAATACTACAAGACCGTATAAGCGGAACAAGAATTTTAAGAGGTAACGTAATGAAACTTGGAATTGTAGGGCTCCCGAATGTTGGAAAAAGTACGCTTTTCAACGCTTTGACAAACGCGGGGGCGCAAAGTGCGAATTATCCTTTCTGTACGATAGAGCCTAACGTCGGCGTTGTTGCCGTGCCGGACAGCCGCCTTGACGTGCTTGCAAAAATGTACTCTCCCGAGCTTTATACCCCTGCGGTTATCGAATTTGTAGATATTGCAGGGCTTGTAAAAGGCGCTTCAAAGGGCGAGGGGCTCGGAAATAAATTTCTCTCTCACATAAGAGAGGTTGACGCGATAATACACGTTGTCCGTTGCTTTGAGAACAACGATATTATACACGTGGACGGCTCCGTCGATCCTATAAGGGACGTTGAAACGATAAATCTTGAGCTTATCTTCTCCGATATGGAAATTCTCGAAAGAAGAATAGACGCGGTTAAAAAAGCCTTAAAAGGCGACAAAACGCTTGCCCCTAAATTTGAACTTCTTGAAAGAATAATGGGTGCGCTCTCCGAGGGAAAAACGGCACGCTCGCTCGATTATACCGAGGACGAGCTTGATATGCTATCCGACGTTGCTCTGCTCACGATAAAGCCCGTTATATACGTTGCAAACGTGGGCGAGAGCGATATAGCGGATATTTCAAAAAACAAGTATTACGAAAAGCTTGCGGAGTTTGCAAAATCGGAAAAGAGCGAAGTTATCCCCGTCTGTGCCGAGATAGAAGCGGAAATTGCCGAACTTCCCGACGACGAAAAGGAAATGTTCCTCTCCGAACTCGGCATAAAGGAAAGCGGTCTTGACAGGCTTATTAAAGCAAGCTATTCTCTTTTGGGACTTATAAGTTATCTTACCGCAGGGCCGAAAGAGGTGCGTGCGTGGACGATAAAGAAAGGAACGAAAGCGCCGCAGGCGGCGGGCAAGATCCACTCCGACTTCGAGCGTGGCTTTATCCGTGCCGAGATAGTTTCCTTTGACGACCTTGTAAAGTGCGGAAGTATGAACGCGGCGAAAGAAAAAGGCCTCGTTCGCTCCGAGGGCAAAGATTACGTCATCTGCGACGGAGATATAGTTCTTTTCAGATTTAACGTATAATCCGTTACAAAATAAAAATGCGGTGGCTTTTCAGCCACCGTGTTTTTTATGTTTTTTGACAGGCGTTTAGCGTTTTATATCGGTGAAGCCGAGTTTGCGCTTTACTTTGGAGAGGGTGCGGCGGGCGTTTTTGTAGGCTTCCGTGGCGCCGTCTGCCATTATTGTTTCAAGGTAGGCTTTATCCGCCATCAGTTTATCAAACTCCGCTCTGACGGGGGACAGAGCGTCGGCGCAGGTTTCGCCCACGGCAAGTTTGAACTCGCCATAGCCTTTGCCGTCAAACTCCTTCTCTGCTTCTTCCATGGTTTTGCCCGTGAAGCGTGTGTATATATTTAAGAGATTGGTTATTCCCTCTTTATCCTCTCTGTGAACTATTTCGTTGCCGGAATCGGTTACGGCACGCTTGAACTTTCTTATTATATCGTCCTTGGAATCGAGGATACGGACAACTGCGTTTTCGTTGGGGTCGGATTTGCTCATCTTCTTTGTAGGGTCCTGCAAGGACATTATCTTTGCGCCCTCTTTGGTTATATACCCCTCGGGGATAACGAAGGTTTCACCGTAGATCTGATTGAAGCGCCCCGCTATATCACGGCAAAGCTCGAGGTGCTGTTTCTGATCTACTCCGACGGGGACAAGCTCCGTCTGGTAAAGGAGTATATCTGCCGCCATAAGCGACGGATAGGTAAACAGTCCTGCGTTTATATTGTCCGCATTTTTTGCGCTCTTGTCCTTAAACTGCGTCATTCTCGAAAGCTCGCCAAACATGGTATAGCAATCGAGTATCCAGCCAAGCTCCGCATGGGCGGGAACGTGGCTCTGCACGAAAAGCGTATTTTTTTGAGGGTCAAGACCGCAGGCTATATAAAGCGCTAACGTTTCATACGTTCTCTTTCTTAAATCGGCAGGGACCTGCCTTACGGTTATTGCGTGCATATCGGCAACGCAGTAATAACAATGGTATTCATCCGAAAATGCGCTGAAATTGCGTATTGCGCCGAGATAATTTCCTATCGTGAGATTTCCCGACGGCTGAACGCCGGAAAAGACTACTTTTTTATCGTTAAACATATTTTTTCTCCCATAATGTCAATGCTTTATTATATGTTATCACAATTCTTTTCCTTTTTCAACGCTTTTTTCTTTTTTAATGCTACTGTAAACCGTTTTTATTATAAATGCGATAAGAGGGGCAAAAATCATTCCACCGAGGCCCGCTATTTTAAGTCCTGCATACATGGCAAACAGGGTTATTAAGGGGTGGACATTCATTTGTGAGCTTATTATTCTCGGCTCCTCAAACTGTCTTAAAAGATATATTATAAGATACAGCACGAGCAGTCCTATGCCGAGCCTTATATTGCCGCCTATTAAAAGGATTACCGCCCACGGAACGAGAACGCACCCGACGCCGAGTACGGGGAGCATATCGACAAAGGCGATTACAAGTGCAAGCACGAACGAGTTTTCAACCCCGAGGATCAAAAAGCCCGCAAAAAGCTCCGTAAAGGTGAGAAAAAGCAATATAAGATACGACTTTATATACTTTGAGATAACCGATACTATATCCCTTTTTATAACGGGTATTTTTGCGGCTATATTTTCGGGCAGAAAATTCATTACCGCATCGCCTATTTTGTCGTAGTCCTTGGAAAAATAAAAAAGGGAGAGTATTATCACTATAACTGTTATTATAAATGTCGGGAGTGATGAGATGAATCTTGCGACAAACGAGGTTATCTCTCCGCTTATCTTCCCTGCGCCGTTTTTTATCATATCAACGACAATGGAATAAATGCTCTCGCCATCGTTAAAGATATGGTTTTTAAGAAAAGGCATTCTTTCCTCGATATTCTCAATAAAATCGAAAAAGCCCGAGAGGTAGTTATCCTCCTGAGAGAGGCTCTCTATTATTTTTGCCGAAATATCCTTTATCTGCCCAAGAGCGTACGATGCGCAAACGAATAAAAGATACACTATAAAAAAGAGCAAAACGGCAATAACTACAACGCCCGCTACAGATTTTGGTATTTTTCCGTTATTGCATATTTTATTTATAAGCGGTCTTGCAAGAGCAACGACAAGAAGGGCAAAAGCAAAAGGAAAAATTATGCCGAGCGCATATTTAAGAAAAAGATAGCCGAAAACCGCAAAAATCGTTGCGCACACGCCGATATACGCCCATTTCTGATATTTTTCCGTATTATCACCTCCCGCAATTTTTCTATTATAAAATATATTATTCCCGATATGGCGAAATAACGCTTTTTCAGTTAACTTTTTTCGTATCATCATTGACTTTTTATGCGGGTTTTGATAAAATTAAGAAAAATGGTACTGCGAGGTATATAAAAATGGTAAGAATAGAAATGGAAAACGGCGGAGTTATAGAAATTGAGCTTTATCCGGACAAGGCTCCCATAACCGTCGCAAATTTCAAAAAGTTGGTGAAAGAGGGCTTTTACGACGGTCTTATTTTCCACAGAGTTATAAAAGGCTTTATGATACAGGGCGGCGACCCGACGGGCACGGGCTGCGGCGGCTCAAGTGAGAAGATAAAGGGCGAGTTTGCCTCGAACGGAGTTAAAAACGATCTCTCGCACGAAAGAGGCGTCGTTTCCATGGCAAGAAGCAGTAACAAAAACTCGGCATCATCACAGTTTTTTATAATGCACGAGGACGGCAAATTTCTCGACGGCGAATACGCCGCATTCGGCAAAGTAATATCAGGTATGGACGTTGTTGACGAGATAGCATCGGTAAAAACGGACTACTCCGACAGACCCATTGTTGATATGAGAATAAAGAAAGCGGAACTTATCGGAGAATGAAAAAAAGCAGGCTTGTCGATATTGCGATATTCGCAATGTTCGGCACTATTATGTTTATTTCCAAACTCATAATGGAGTTTTTGCCAAACGTCCATCCGATAGCGATGTTTATAACGGTATTTACCCTCGTTTACAGAAAGAAGGCGCTTATCCCCATATATGTTTTCGTTCTTCTGACGGGTGCGTATGCGGGCTTTAACATATGGTGGATACCGTATCTTTATATATGGACGGTGCTTTGGGGCTTTGTTATGCTTATCCCCAAAAATCTGTCGCTTTACAAAACCGCCGTTTTCTCGACGCTTGCCTGTGCCCTGCACGGAATACTCTTTGGCACTCTTTATGCTCCGTTTCAGGCGATAGCGTTTCATCTCACCTTCGAGGCAACGATTTCGTGGATAGCCGCAGGGCTCCCCTGGGACGCTGTTCATATGGTCGGCAACATAGCAATGTCAACACTTGTAATACCTCTTTACAAGGTGGTTTCCAAGCTTGAAGAAAAAAGAAAAGCAGAACAATAAAATGCGCAGTTTTGGAACTGCGCATTTTTATTGTGAAGTGCTATCAGATATTTTTTAGCGTTTTGACAGTATGGCGCGTTAATCGTAAAACAACTCGACAACCTTGCCCATTTTGCGCAGGTTGGCGGCGAGAGTTTCGACTATTTTAAGTTTCATCGTTATGTCAATCGGCAAGCCCTGATGCGCCGCATTTATGCTCTGCCCGACGAAAAACTTAACGTGGGTCGCTTTTTCAAAAAGAGTATCGGCAAGGAGCGAGGCGCCGTCCTTCGATTTATAATATTTCGGCGAAAGATCGCTCGGAGAAAGATATTTTTCGGATAGGACAAGCAACTTACGCAAGGTGAGTACGCCCTCGGTCGTTAAGTCAATACCGTCTATATGCCCTATCGGTGGCACCTCTCTGTCATCGGTTGTAAGTTCGGCTTTTACATCGGTATTAAGGTACCTTGCCACTATTTGCGAGCTTGTTCCTCCGCAAACTACCTTTTTGTCCCCATCGCTCAAAAAGCGCTCTATGTAAAAATCGTCCTTGCTCTTATCGACAGGAGGGCCTACCATCACGTTTACTTGTAATTCTTTTCTCACTCTTACGGCGGCAACCGTCGTATCATCCCCCGGTTTATCAAGGCACAAATCATTGCAGGCGGCGGTAAGCAGGCAGGATATACACCTTGCGCTCATACCGGGTTTTACCACCCTGTCAAGCTGCGCCTTTACCTCTTCCCTGTTCCAGCCGAAATCAAGTATTGCTCCGACTCCTGCGTGAATAACGCCATCGCTCATAGTCACTATTACGTCATCCTCGCAAAGTGCAAGGTCCGATCTGTAAACCTTTTTGCCGAGAATATTAAGCTCCGTCCTTTCAAGGTCCGAGCAAACGCCGTCGTGAATATATATTGCCTGCGGATTATCAAATTCGAAAAGGTATCCTTTGCCGCTTTTGTCAACGTGTATTACCGAAAAGGTAGAGTATGCAACGCCTCTTACTTTACATACCGGCAACGACTGTATAACCGTTTCTATACATTCGTCAATATCAATTCCGTTTGATATCATCGTACAAAGTATCTTTGAGGTAAGCGTTGCAAGTATGTTTGCCTTTACACCGCTGCCAAGCCCATCGGCAAGCACGAGGGTTATTTTATCACCCTCCGTTATACACTCCACCTTGTCGCCGCAAAGTTCCTCGCCGACGTGATTTACCGAAGAATATCCGTATTCAAGAAAAAGCGGCGTCATTTTATCTTCTCCTCCTCGCTCTGCTCATCGCTTTGGAGAGTATTCTTGAGTTTAAGAAGCGCAACCTTAGTTTCCGCCGTGGTTTCTCCAAGCAAGGAGGCTATTTCCTGCGCAACTCTCATCTGTTTCTTTATTACCTCGTCGGTTGTTGAGAGTGTTTCAAGTTTCACCGCATTTAGCCTGTCCTCATACTCCTTCTTTTCCGTTATATCTTTCATTACGGCGAACATTACGTTTTGCGCTTTTAAGAATATTATCGACATCTCTATGTACATTTTGCTCTTTTGTATGTAGGTGCGTTTGCCGTAGACATTCTTTTTCTGCTCGCCAGCCATAACGAAATCAACCGCATCAAAGCAGTCAAAAGCAAGTTGCCCTTCCGGACACGCTACGTCGATGCCGAGCATTTTTTTTGCCTTCTGGTTGAGTTCAAGTATCTTGTAGTCGTTGTCAAGAATTATTATTCCGTTCGGGCTGTTCTGTATTATCTCGTAACTCATTGATTCCGCGCGCTCTCTCATGTAGGGAACGCACATCTCTATATCGGCAAATCCGTTTGCCACCGCCCACGCTTTTTCACGGCAGGTGGAGTATCCGCAAGCACCGCAGTTCAACTCATCCTCGGGCTTTGTTTTTCCTGTCTTTGCAAGTATCTCGGCAATTTCCCTCTCGCCGACTGTCTTTATGCTCGGCTCTATTCTCTTGTATTCAAACGAAAAATCTATATCGTCAGGTATTCCTCGCACCTCAGACGTGCCCTTTACCGCATATCTTCTTATATCTGCATTTGCCTCTACCGCACCGCCGTTCTTTATAAGACTGCACGGACCGTTTACACAGGCATAGTCGCAGGAGTTGAGTTCAAGGAACATCCCCGAAAGATTTTCTATGTTTTCAAGTACTTCCTTGCACTTGGTTGTACCGTCAACCGCCACATACTCATATCCTTTTGCAAGGCTCTCAAATGATTTTATTATTCCGCGGCTTATCGGATAATATTTTGCCTTGTTTATATCGTCGCCCCCGTCATTACCCGAGGCAGAGGCTATTATAATTCCTTTTTCACGTAGCATTGCGGCAAGGTCCTCAAAAGTAAGTACGCCGTCAACTATCCCACTCTCGTGCGCCTCTCTTTTCTTGGCTATGCACGGCCCTATGAACACCACCTTGCAGTCGGGGTGCTCCCTTTTGAGTATTTTGGCGTGCGCTATCATAGGCGTATCAACGGGTGCAAGATACTTAAGCGCGTCGGGATAATAAAGTTGTATCATCCTGTTGACTGCGGGGCAAGCCGAGGTTATGAAGTTTTTGAAATCTCCCGTATCGAGAAGTTTTTTGTATTCCTCCGTCACCGCCTTTGCACCTATCGAGGTTTCGTCAGCGTCGTAAAAGCCGAGTTTTTTAAGGGCATTTCTCATTGACGCAAAATCGTCCGTCTTAAAACTCGATATAAAAGACGGCGCGACACTGGCTATAACCTTCTCACCCGAATTTATAAGTGCTTTTACATCGTCTGCCTCGCTATGCACTTTCTTTGCGTTCTGCGGACAAACAAGCGTGCATTTTCCACACAGTATGCACCTGTTTTCTATTATCCTTGCCTGACGGTTTTCAAATCTTATTGATTTTACAGGGCATTCACGCAAGCATTTATAGCAATCCTTGCATCTCGCGTTTTTGAAATCAAGATAATTTATCATTTCAGGTTATCCTCCCCGCATTTTCTGAGGACTTCTTTTTCAAAGAATTCCGTCACGTCCTCAGGCTTTATAGAATAATGCACTCCGTCAAGAGTCACGTTGACGCCGTCGTTCCCGCATTCACCCATACAAAAGCTACCGCAAAACTCAAGTGTTGTCTTGAGATTATGTTCATCTATGAGTTTCCTTATTTCTTCTATAACTTTGTCCGCTCCTTTAAGATAGCAGGAACTGCCTATACAAACTGTCAATTTCGGCATATATACCCCTCCATACTGTTTTTACAATAGAATTTTATCACATATCTTAATTATTTTCAATAAGAAAAAGCCGAGTGCGCGGCTTTTATGTTACTATTTATACTTCTTCCACGAAGAAAGTTTCTCGCCTTTTACGATATACGCCTTCTTTGCGAGTTTTGCAAGGGGAGTGTCGCAGTAACGGTCCGAGTAAAATTCGTCTATTTCACCGTTAGGATATCTTTCATAAAATCTGCGCACTTTTTCTTCTCCGTGACAGTTAACTCCGTCAAAAACACCAGTGTGCTTATCCGATCTTGTAGCCATTAAGCACTCTGCGCCGAGCTTTTTGCATATCGGTTTAAGAAGAAATTCGGGGGATGCGGAAATTATGACATCGCTTGGCGATTTCATTTCGAGATACCATTTTTTTATGTTCTTTTCATGGCTCTCCCAAAACTTCTCAACAGCGCCGTCAATATCGTCTATATATCTGACGAAACTCAGAAATTTCTGTTTGAAGGTTGTTTTATTTACAACATGCAAAAAGTACAAAATACCGTAGCCCATACATGGGAAAATATGCTTTCTCACCTTAGGATATTTTGAAAAGCAATAAAAGAAAAAATCGGTTTCGCTATCGCCGTCGTATATCGTTCCGTCAAAATCGAATACGTTCATAACCTATCTCCTTGGCTTAAAATCTTGTTACCGCACCATTTTATCATACAGGCAGATAAAAGTCAACCCTTTGGCAAAATATCGCCGACCAAGTCTATTCCGAAGCCCAGAAGAAGCGCATTTCTTACTACAAAATTAAGAATTATAAACACTCCATAGGCAATAATCAACCTGTACTTGCAATTTCCGAAATATCCTTCTTCGTTCCTTTTTATTGCAATAAATATCCTTATATCGTAAAAGAGATAAACAAAGATGCCGGCAACGAGAACCGGATTATATCTGAGCGACGATAAAATGTCAAAATGCAAAAGTGAGAAAAACGCCCTTGTGCCTCCGCACCCCGGGCAATAAAGATGAAAAGTTTCAAAGAAGGCGCACTTGTAGATCCCGTAATGAATTGCCACCATGGCAAATACGACAAAGAGAGCGACGGCAAAAACGACGGCAATATTTGATATTATAAATACTTTCATTTCCTTTTTCATACGCGTCCCTCCCTACCGATATATATTCTACCATAAAAGAAAGGATAAATCAAATATTTTCGGCAAGTTTTTAAAAAGTGGCGATAAGTGTGGATAAATCTCGAAATACAATCGTGAAAAGCATCCCTACATTTTTGGATGGGGGATAGGCGGATTTAGCAAAGATGCGTTGGTTTCGCTATATCGTCCGCCGAAAAGCCTTCTCCTGTGGGAGAAGGGGGACCGCGTTAGCGGTGGATGAG
>CAMETB010000022.1 GCA_945936265.1 uncultured Clostridia bacterium | reverse complement strand
CCTGCGTGCAAGTCCTCAACGGCAGAGTTTATTGCTTTATATGCGGTATTTGATTTCGGTGCGGTGGCAAGCATAACGGCACAGTTTGCAAGCGGTATTCTTGCCTCAGGCAAACCGAGTTCACGTGCGCTTGCACACAGTGCATATGTAATTGAGGCGGCTTGCGGATATGCAAGACCTATATCTTCCGAGGCAATTACCTGTAGCCGTCTGCAAGCGGATATAATGTCCCCGCCTTCAAGTAGTTTTGCAAGATAGAATACGGCGGCGTCGGGATCGGAGCCTCGTATTGATTTCTGAAGTGCCGAGAGAAGATTGTAGTGTACATCGTCGTCACGGTCGAACGAGCCTGCAGAAACCGTCGGTATAAATTCCTTTGCCGTGTCCTTCGTTATTTTATCTTCACTCGCATAGTATGCGCCTTCAAGCATGGTGAGAGCGTGGCGTACATCACCTCCCGAACACGAAGCGAGAAATTCAAGCGCATCGTCGTCTGCCTCTTTGTCAAGCGACGATTCTTCATTCAGAGCATCAATGGCACGGCGCATAAGCGGTATCATATCAGATGCTGCAACACGCTTGAACTCAAAAACGGAGCATCTTGACAAAAGAGCGTCGTATATGTAAAAGTAGGGGTTTTCGGTTGTCGAGGCGATAAGAGTGACTCTGCCGTCCTCTATGTATTCGAGCAAAGACTGCTGCTGCTTTTTGTTGAAATACTGTATCTCGTCAAGGTACAGGAGTATGCCCGAAGATGAAAAAACAGACGATGACTGCGCTATTACATCCTTGACGTCGGAAAGAGAGGCAGTCGTCGCGTTGAGACGATAGAGTTGCATGCCGGAATTTTTGGCAATTATGTTTGCAACCGTTGTTTTTCCAGTGCCGGGGGGGCCGAAGAAAATCATATTTGTTAGTCTGCCCGATTTAAGCATCCTTCTTATGACGCCCTTTTCGGAAACGAGGTGCGCCTGTCCGGCAATTTCATCAAAGGATGCAGGGCGCAATTTATCTGCAATAGGCTGATTTATCATATAATACCCCTTGTCATACAAGTATATAATTATTCTATCATACGAAGCTGCAAAAATCAATATAAATGTAATGTTATATTAAATAACGAAATGAGGGACTTTATGAAAACAGAATTTTTAAGCAGTGAAAAGCCCGGAAAAGAAAGAACAACGGGCGCAGTGTTTGATATTCTTGTCTTATCGCTCATTATGGCGGTGCTCGTATCGGTAATTTTTCTTATAAATCACTCAAAAATAAAGGAACCGGATGATAGTGACGCAGTGTCTGTTTTCAAGGAAACGCCGTTTTATGATCTTCTCGGCTTTGACGAGCTTGAAAACGGTAACCCATTGTCTGAAAATCCGGTTGACACTCAAAAGAATCAAATAGTATCGGAATATATAAAAAGCGGGGGAAGTGTCGATGTTTTCGGATACTTCTTTAATAAAAGTTCGCAGGAATAAAATGAAAAACGTGAATAAAAAATTATAAACACGATAAATAAAAATTATAAGATGAGTGTCTGAAAAATAGGAATCTTAAGTAAAAAACCTTTTTATGAAAGGATACGGTAATGGACACTCTCGGAGAAAAACTCGGTTTTATAGCGCTCCTTTTTACAATGATGAGTATTTCCTCGTCTCCGCACCCGATAATACTCATAATATGTTACGGAATACATGAGATCGGGCATATAGTCGTTGCAAAAACCGTCGGTGCAAGAGTCGGAAAAATGAGATCCGGCATATTCCGTCTTTGCATATCTTATGATTGCTCGCATATTTCATACGGCAGAGAAATGGCGGTTTGTGCAGGCGGTATAATGTTTAACATATTACTTGCTTTACTTACATATATCTGCGGATTCGGAAAATATGATGTCGGAAAATTTTTTATATTATGCAATTTATCACTTGCAATTATGAATATTTATCCAATTTCTATTCTTGACGGGGGCGGAATTTTACGCTGTTTTTTCCTTATGATTTTCGAGCCTGAAAGGGCAAGAAAAATCTGTACTTTTTTCTCGTTCTTTTTTGCATTTGCAATGTGGCTTTGCGCCGTGTATTTACAGCTGGTTTTCTCTTCTGACATCTCTCTTTTTTTTATCTCGGTTTTTCTGCTTGTGGAACTCTGCTTTTCGGTGTGATTTTTCTGTGAAAAATTTTTCAAAAAAATTTCACTTAAACTATTGCAGAATTATTCATTATCTGCTATAATGCATTTGATTTACGTTTTTTTGACGTTAAAAGAAGATTTTCGTCAGGGTAAGTCGAATCTATGAAAGAACGGGGAGAAAGATGAACAGAAAAAAGATCATTGAGCTTAAGAATGTAGCAAAGTCGTTTGACGGAGAGGTAGTTCTTGACCACATCAACCTTGATGTGTACGAAAAGGAGTTTATAACGCTTCTCGGACCGTCGGGTTGCGGTAAGACAACGACGCTTCGCATAATTGCCGGCTTTGTTACGCCTGATACCGGAGACGTTATGTTTGACGGAGTTAAAATCAATGATGTTCCGCCGTACAAGCGCCATGTAAACACGGTATTTCAGAAGTATGCGCTGTTTCCGCATCTTAATGTTTATGAAAACATTGCTTTTGCTCTTCGATTGAAAAAGACTTCGGAAGAAGAAATTTACAAAAGGGTTGAAGAAATGCTCGCAATGGTAAACCTTGCGGGATTTGAAAAAAAGGATGTCAATCTTTTATCGGGAGGTCAGCAACAAAGGGTTGCGATAGCCCGTGCACTTATTAACAATCCAAGAGTTCTTCTGCTTGACGAGCCGCTGGGTGCGCTCGACCTTAAACTTCGCAAGGATATGCAGAACGAACTTAAAAATATACAGAGAAAAACAGGGATAACCTTTATCTATGTTACGCACGATCAGGAAGAGGCTCTGAGTATGTCCGATACCGTCGTTGTTATGGCTGACGGTAAGATACAGCAGATAGGGAGCCCGACTGATATATATAACGAACCTGAGAACGCTTTCGTTGCGGACTTTATAGGCGAGAGTAATATCCTTGACGGCGTTATGCTTGATGATTACAAGGCGAGATTTTCGGGTCACGATTTTGAGTGTCTTGACAAAGGCTTTGCAAAGAATGAAGCAGTTGACGTTGTCGTTCGCCCCGAGGATGTCGACGTAGTTGATCCCGAAAAGGGAATGCTTAAGGGCGTTGTGGATTCCGTAACATTCAAGGGCGTTCACTATGAAATAATAGTAACCATAGACAACTTCAAATGGATGATTCAGTCCACAGACTACGTAAAACCCGGGCAGAAGATAGGTATTTATATAGAACCTGATGCAATACATATTATGAAGAAGTCCGAATACTCGGATATGTTTGGAGATTATTCGTCGTTCAGTGATGAACTCGAACATCTTTCGGATGCAACCGAGGAGGAAGAATAAAGAGAATGAAAAAGCAGGATCTTATGCACAGGCTTGCGGCAGCCCCTCACATTGTGTGGTCGGTACTCTTTATAATAGCGCCTCTTATGTTCGTTATTTATTATACGTTTACCGACGCAAACGGAAAATTTACTTTTTCAAATATTGCGTCGCTTGCACAGGCAAGTTATTTTGAGATTTTCATGCGTTCGATATGCTTTGCTCTCATCGCAACGGCGGTATGCCTTGTCATAGCATATCCGATAGCCTACTTTATTTCAAAGGCAAAGCCGAAAACGCAGAAAATTCTCATGATGCTCGTTATGCTACCTATGTGGACTAACTTTCTTATACGCACATACTCATGGATGGCTCTGCTTGAGGATACGGGAATTATCAACACTTTCCTCGGTAAAATCGGGCTCGGACCCATTCATATGATAAATACCGCAGGAGCGGTAATACTCGGAATGGTGTATAATTATCTTCCCTATATGATACTTCCCATCTATTCCGTAATGAGTAAAATAGATGTAAAACTCATCGAGGCGGCTTACGACCTCGGCTCAAATCCTTTTCAGGTTTTAACCGGCGTTATTTTTCCGCTCAGCCTCTCCGGTGTTATATCGGGAGTAACGATGGTTTTCGTCCCCTCGATAAGTACGTTTTATATATCGCAGAAACTCGGCGGAGGCAACTTCGACCTGATAGGCGATACGATAGAGAGGCAGTTTCAGACTGCGTACAACTACAATCTCGGCGCGGCTATTTCGTTTGTCCTTATGATACTTATAATGATAAGTATGGGCATAATGAATAAATACTCCGACGGGGAAACGGAGGTAGTGGTATGAAAACTGCGAACAAAGTCTATACATGGCTTGTATTCATATTTCTCTATATGCCGATAGCGGTGCTCATATTCTACTCGTTCAACGCGTCGAACAGCACAAGCGCTTTCAGCGGATTTTCGCTCTATTGGTATAAAGAACTTTTCAGCGACTCGGCAACGCTTACGGCGCTGAAGAATACGCTTATTTTAGCGATACTCTCGTCGGTTATTGCAACGGTTATAGGAACTCTTGCGGCGGCGGGAATATACAAAATGAAAAACAAATATGTAAAGAGCGGAATAATGGCGGTTACCAATATTCCTATGATGAACCCCGAGATAGTAACGGGTATATCGATGATGCTTCTTTTCGTATTTGTCGGCGGACTTGTCCATTCTTCAAGCACGCTCGGATTCGGCACGCTTC
The DNA here is from genome assembly GCA_945936265.1 of uncultured Clostridia bacterium. GTDB lineage: Bacteria > Bacillota > Clostridia > Oscillospirales > CAG-272 > RGIG2000. The sequence goes on along the minus strand of CAMETB010000022.1, from coordinate 10,012 downwards.
TTATAGCGCATATAACGTTCAATCTGCCTTATGTTATACTTTCCGTTTTGCCGAAGTTCAAGCAGATGGATAAGCATTTGCCCGAAGCAGCACTTGACCTCGGTTGTACGCCCGCGCAGTCGTTTCTTAAAGTCGAGCTTCCAAATGTAATGTCGGGAATAGTAAGCGGTTTTATTATGGCGTTTACCCTTTCGCTTGACGATTTCGTAATAAGTTACTTTACGATAGGCAGTGGCTTTGAAACATTGCCAATAAGAATTTACTCGATGACCAAAAAGCGCGTAACACCCGATATGTACGCACTCTCCGCTCTTATTTTCGTCACGATACTCATTCTTCTTATTCTTTCGAACATGACCTCGGATAAGGAGAGGACGAGAATGTCGCAAAAGGCGAAAAAGAGGGCGAAAATAGCCGTTTCCTCCGTTTTCGGAGTTATAGGTGTTGTTACGCTTATCGTGCTTATTGCATCGAGCGGTACAAAAACTCTCACATTAAATGTTTATAACTGGGGAGAGTATATATCCGACGGCTCGGACGATTCTCTTGATGTAAACGCCGCCTTCGAGGAGTATTATGCTCAGAAGTACTACGAAGAAACCGGAGAACGTGTCAAGGTGCGGGTAAACTACACCACTTATGCAAGCAACGAGGACCTCTATGCAAAACTTAAAAGCGGAGCAAACAGCTATGACGTCATAGTCCCCTCGGACTATATGATAGAACGCTTCATAAAAGAGGGACTTATACAACCGATAAATCTTGAAAACGTGCCTAATTATCAGTATATAAAGGACGATTTCAAACATCCTTTCTACGACACAGGGGCGGATGGAAATACGTATTCTGTTATGTACACATACGGCATTGTCGGAATAATTTACAATACCGAAAAGGTAGATGAAGAGGATATCGGAGGATGGGATCTTCTCTGGAATGAAAAATACAAGGGACAGATATTGCAGTTCAATAATCCCCGTGACGCATTCGGCACGGCAATGTATTCCCTCGGCATAGATGTAAATAATGCAACAGAGGAAGAGTGGCGCATGGCTCTCGACGAGTTGAGAAAACAGAAACCCATTGTTCAGAGTTACGTTATGGATGAAGTTTATAACAAGATGGAAAGTGGAGAAGCGTGGATTGCCGCATATTACGCAGGCGACTGTCTGAGTATGATTGAAAACAACGAAGCGCTCGACTTCTACTATCCGCAGGACGAAGAAGGCAACTACATAACGAATATTTTTGCGGACGCTATGTGCATACCTACAAGCTGTGCAAACAAGGAACTTGCCGAGGAGTATATAAACTTTATGCTCTCCGAGGAGCCTGCAATAGCAAACGCGGAATATATTTATTACGCTTCACCGAATACTCTTGTTACCGAAAATGCGGAATATCAGGACTACCTTGAGGATGACTATGACGTAATATACGGCACAATCCCAGAGGAAGACCTGCCTGAGCTTTTTGACAAGTACGCTTTCAGAAATCTTCCGCAGGATAAACTTGAGCTTGAGAACAGACTTTGGGAGGAACTTAAAGTTGACGCGTCCTCCTTTGACCCGAGCGTGTATATCGTATGCGCGGTAATGGTTGCGGCAGTTGTCGGCTTCGGAATATTCAAATACGTCCAAAAGAGAAAACGCAGAAAACTCTATTGGAATAACAATGCAAAATCACCCGCAACAGCGTAAATTTTCTCAAATAAAAATATCGCAGGACCTCCATTTATCCGGAAATGTCCTGCGGTTTTTATGTTTTCTACGGTAAAAATCAAAAATATTTTTATCGGTTTTCTTTTCTTCTCTTTTTTTCCTCGGCGTCTATTCTGTCAGGGTGAAATCCGTCAACCTCACCGCGTTGTATCGCACCCATAATGCGATAATAAAGCCCCGAGTGTTCGTTGTCAAACGTGGCGAGATATTCCTTCATTTTGGCTCTTTCCGTATGCCCGTCGGCAGGGCAGGGGCTTTTTATGACGGGCAATTCCGCCTTTCTTGCAAATGTTCTGATTTCTTTTTCGTGGGTGTAGATAAGCGGGCGTATCATCGTTATCTGTTTGCGCGAAAGATATGTAACGGGAGAGAAGGAGCCTATCCTTCCCTCAAAGAAAAGATTTAGCATAAAGGTTTCGATAACATCATCAAAATGATGACCGAGCGCAATTTTGTTGCAGCCCGACTCTATGCAGGCGTCGTGCAACGCTCCCCGCCTCATTCTCGCACAGAGAGAGCAGGGGTTTTTCTCTTTTCTTACATTGAATATAATCTCATATATGTCTGTTTTTACAATTTTAAACGGAACTTCAAGTTCGTCGCAAAGTTCCTGTATTTTCGAAAAATCAACATTTTCAAATCCCATATCAATGGTAATACCCATAAGTTCGTACTTTTTCGGCAAAAAACGTCTTAATTTTGCAAGCGCGCAAAGGAGGGTAAGCGAGTCTTTTCCTCCGGATATTCCGACGGCTATTTTGTCTCCATCCTCTATCATGTTATATTCCTCGACGGCTTTCCTTACATGGCTCAGGATGTGTTCTATATCTTTGAATTCTTTCATATTAACCTCTTTTTCTTTTCGGCATAATATATAAGTGTATAATTAAGGGGGTATGTTATGGCAATAAAAATTTATGTTGATCAGGGGCACAATCCAACGGGAGCCAACACGGGCGCAGAGGGCAACGGCTACACGGAACAGGATATAACCTATGAGGTGGGGCAGAGGCTTGCAACGCTTCTTCGCAGAAACGGCAACTTTGACGTCCGTCTTTCAAGGCCGACCCCGCAAACCGTGCGCGGAACTTCCAATGCGTCAAGCCTGCGTGAAAGAGTTGACGAGGCAAACTCATGGGGCGCGGATTACTTTGTAAGCATACATACGAATGCGTCGCTTTCATCGTCGGCAAGCGGAACGGAGGTGCTTGTATATACCTCTCCGTCACCTGCGGCAAATCTTGCCGAGGATATACTCATATCTCTCGTAGACGCGACCGGACTTCCAAACAGGGGAGTAAAGCAACGCCCGGGACTTTATGTCCTGAGAAAGACACAAATGCCCGCAGTTCTTGTCGAGATGGGATTTATATCGAATCCCGGTGACGCAGCACTTATGGCTGAAAACCCGTCTCTTTTTGCAACTGGAATATACAACGGTATTCTCGACTATTTAAATTTATCATAAACTGTGAGCAAATTCAAGCACAAATTAAAAAATATAAAAAGGAAATGTCGAATTTATCACATACGGATACGTGCACATAATACCAGACCAAGCATAAAAATGCGGAAGAGTGTCGCTCTTCCGCGCTTTTTTGCCGTTATATAAAGTATTTGAAAAGAAGAAAAATCAGACACTTGTAAGCGCTTTTCAGCCTTCAAACTGCCTGCCGAGGAATGAGGCGGCTGTCTGAACGAGTTTTGCCTCCGTTTCTTCCGTTGATGTTTCACATCTTTCGTCATTTGTAAGCGAAGCCACACAGCCGATTACGTCGCCGTCCGATATTATAGGCATTGCATACTTTACAAATAGCGTAGCTCCGTCGGTAACATCGACACGCCCCACGCTGTTTTTGTAGGAATAAAGCGACCTTGTTTCCATAATAGACTCAAAATCTTCTGAGAGTTTTTTGTCGGCATATTCCTTTTTCGCCACTCCCGCGCTTGATATTACGTTGTCCCTGTCTGTAATTACCACATTCATTGAGCATATCTTATGAAGGGTGTCTGCATATTGCGATGCAAAGGACGCAAGCTCCCCGATAGGCGAGTATTTTTTGAAAATAACTTCACCGTCCCTGTCCGTATATATTTCCAGTGGGTCACCCTCCCTTATTCTCATTGTCCTTCTTATCTCTTTCGGAATTACGACACGCCCGAGGTCGTCTATTCTGCGTACTATTCCCGTTGCTTTCATATGAAAAAATCTCCTTTGAATAAATTCGTTGCCTTGTTATTGTTTGTGTTTTTTGGCGATTTATGCAACGCAAACGAAAAAATAACGTCCTAAAAATAAGCTTACGGAAAATAAATTTTTCCAAGGAATAATTTTCTTTACCGTATTGAAATGTAAAATAAAATGTGATATTATATCTATATAATAAAATTCTTACTTCGGGAGATATAATTATGCTTGATTTCGCAAAAGACCAAAAACTGTGGGAGCGCGTGCGCACAAGCGACGATTTTGCAAGGCACAGAAAAGAAATAAAAGAGCTTTACGACCATTTTTTCGAAGAGCCTCCGAGAGTATCTACATTCAAGGAAATTTATACTTTAAACGACCCGAGTGCCTGGAATAGATTATTTCAGCTTATGTCCTCGGCGATGATGTCGCTCATCTATCCCGACAACGAGGAATATTTTGATAATCTTCTCGAAACTCTTTGGGTTTATTGCGACGAATATACGTGGGCGGCGCTCGGTCACTATAACGAGTATTACAACCGCACCCCTGCGGACTACGATATCGGACTTATAGATATTTACGGTGCGTCTATGGGATTTACTATTGCCGAGATAAAGAATCTTATGGGGGACCGCATACCGAAGCTTTTGAGGGACAGAATAAGTGCCGAGCTTAAGCGCCACATAATAGACCCCTACTGCGAAAGAACTTATTTCTGGGAGAAGCACCCGAACAACTGGTCTGCCGTTTGCGCAGGCGGTGTCGGCGGAGTGCTCATATACGAGGCTCCGGATGTCTATCTTAAATACAAGGACAGATTAAACGCTTCTATGCAGGTTTACATAGATAGTTACAAGGACGACGGAGTTTGCGCCGAGGGCTGTGCTTATTGGGGTTTCGGCTTCGGCTTCTTTGCCGACTTTGCAATGCTTCAGAGGGAGTTTTCGGGCGGCAAGGACGACTGGTTCAAAAACGAAAAAGTAAAGAAAATAGCAATGTTCATTCAAAAGACGTTTTTGCAAAGGGACGTCCTTATAACGTTCAGCGATTGCAATACAACTGAGGGATATTGGCTTGGTTTGCCGCATATGTTAAAAAACATTTACGGCGACGATATAGAAAAACTTCCGTCCGAGGCGGCAACCATAACGAGATATCAGCATTTCCCGTTCCTTTTAAGGTCGGTAATATATTATAATCCCGACTACGTGGCGGATGATATAGACAAAAATGTAACTTATTTTATGCCGGAGTCCGCATGGCTTACAAAGCGCACGGAGAATTACGGAATTGCCCTGAAGGGCGGAAATAACGGCGAGAGCCATAACCATAACGACATAGGAAACTTTATCCTTGCAAGAAACGACAAGCAGATTATATGCGATATAGGCGCAGGACCGTATAGTCCGGATTATCACGGCGCAAAGAGATATACGTTTTTTGCCCCCTCGTCGTTTTCACACAATGTGCCGTTCTTTGACGGAATAGGGCAGGACGGAGTACGCCGCGACGACGTTATGATAGACTTCGACGAGAAAAATTCCAAAGCCACCCTCGATATAACGAACGGATACGGCTACGAGGCGGTTAAAAAAGTGGTCCGCACGTTTACCTTAAACGAAGATAATATAAAGGTAGAGGACGAATTTGAACTCAAAGAGGGCACCGTCACAACGGAGAGATTTGTAACGACGATAAAGCCCACAGAGGACGGAAAATACCTGCTTATTGACGACGTAAGGCTTGTCCCGCGCGACGATATTTCGCCGAAGATAAGCGTTGTACAAAGCCCCAATCACGCAACCGCGGGATACACGGACGTATATTGTATAGACTATATTTTACCCGTCGGAACGAAAAAATTCGGAATTACGTTTGAAACTCCGAAAAAATGAATTTTGCAAATAAAACGGTGTGTATTTGCCAATGATATAAAAAAAGAGCCCGGCTTCATCAGTCTTTTTTCGGCGTGCCGGGGCACAGGAGGCAATTAAATGGATTTCAGTACAGAAAGTCTGCAAACGATAACAAATGTAGTTTATATAGCGTTTGCCGCAGTAGCGCTCCTCGGTATTGTAAGAGGAATGTGGAAGGGACTTTATAAATCTATCACCGACGTAGTGTTTTTAATAATGGAGACAGCGGTGTCTTTCACCATAGCAAGACTTATTTCCCGCACTTTTACCGATGTAAATAAGTTCAATTCGCTTCTTGAAAGTATTAAAGGATTTGCGTCAAAAAGCGAGACAGTCGTCGGATATATAAACAAGATACAGGAATACTCGTATCAGCTCGCAGAGGCGGACGGGGTAGTCAATCTTGCGATGGCTTTGCCGGTTGTTATTATATGCCCTATACTTTTCTGCTTTGTGTTTACGCTTGTCGGTCTGGTTCTGAAAATACCGAAACTCCTTATCGAGAGGTTGCTGTTCGGTTCAAACGGCGGAAAGCACTACACCGGCGGAAACAGAATTTTGGGCGGGGTTGTCGGAGGAGTGAGAAACTTGCTCTCCTTTGCGGTAATATTAATACCGATTATAGGCTTTATCAATATACCCGGCATGATAACCGATGCGGCAAAGGACGCAAAACCAACCGGAGACGGCAAAACCGCTTCTTATACCGAGTATGTAAAGAGCGTCGATGAAGAATATATAGAACCGGTTAAAAATAATATAGTCGTCAAGACAATATATAACTGTGGAGGAAAATGGGCGTTTAACTCTTTGAGCACAGTGAAGGTGGACGGAGTAAGGGTATCGTTGACAGACGATCTTTGCACGCTCGCAAAAGCAGAATCATACGCCTCGTATTTCTATGGTGTGCCTGTTGCCGATTACGGTGAAGAACAGAGCAGAATGATAGAGAATATAAAGGATACCGTAAACGGTTCCGAAGTTGTACCTAAGCTCATATCCGGCACGCTTTCATATGTTTCGGAAAAATGGTTGCCGAGAACAGTCGAAGTCGAGGGTAAAGGTGAAATTGAAGTTGAGAGCGAAGAAAAGATATTTGGTTATTCGGTACCGGACTTCGGATATTATCAGGAAACTTTTTATGATATACTCCGCATTTTTTCAGACCTTGATACCTCTTCGTCAAAAGAGGATATAACAACTGTCGCTACAGTAGCTGAAGCAGTCATAGACAGCGGACTTTTAAAAGAGTTCATGGCGGAAGGCGCGGACATTTTAGATGTTATATCGAGTAATGAAGATAAGATCAATAAACTTATAGAAGGGGTTCTGCTTCCGATTTACGATAATGAGAGAACGAGAACTCTTCTTGAAATGGGAACAAACAGTTTCACAAACTATATCTATAAAGTTTATGACAATGTAAACGGAACAACAACTCCGTGGTGCGAACAGGTTGACCTTGATATAGTCTTGCGTGAAGATATGGACGCTGAGGCAGATAACATTGCCGGTATAATAACAAATATTGCAAAGTTTGCTAAAGATATTAATGTAAGCGAGAGCGGAGAAGTTAATTTTTACGACACCTTTACAAATTGTGATGTCGGCTCTCTCGGAAAAGCGCTTGACCTTATGAAAAACAGCATTATTTTCGGTAAATCATATAAATTTATCGTCGAGGCGCTTCTTCGTTCGGAAAGTTGCGCACAACTGGGTATAATAAACGAAGATTTCATAAGGTTAGTTATCGATGATAACACAAGTCTTGAGAAAGTTCTTGTAATGAGACAGGATATGGCAAGGCTCACCGGCAAGGAAAAAGATCCCGAGAAGGTGGCTGAGGCAATAGAAGCAATACTGAAAAACATGTCACCTGAAGATGCAGAAGTCCTGAAGAGCACAATAACTCCCGAAGTTTTTGAAATTTTCGGAATGTCAGAGGCTAAAGCGCAGACACTTTCTAAAACTCTTAATTCGGTAGTTGACGGTATCACGGGTTCGGGCGAGATAAGCGAAGAAAATATTGAAAAAGAGGTTCAGGCTGTAGATAAGATGGTAACCGTCGCAAAGGCTGCCACAAGCAGTTCTGAGGCAAATGTTTTCTCTGCGACAGATGGTGAGGACTCAAAGACCGGAATGACAGCGGACGAACTCGTTTCAAGCATCATGGACTCCGAGATTATAACGACTGCGGTTAAGAGCGCCGCAAAGGACGAAGAAGGCAACGAGGTAGAGGACCCGTACGGATTTTCCTCGGCACTCGGAGAAGAAGACAAACAGGCGGCTTCCGACGCCATAAAGAACTACTACGCGGAAAATAAGACCGAAGAAAACGACGAAGAAATGAAGGATACCCTTTCCTCCATCGCCACAATCCTCGGTGTAGATACCTCCGGTTTGTTCTGATATATTATTAGCGTGTCCTCCGTTAAGGAGAACACGCTAAGTTAAGTTTGCCCTTTGGGGCAAGTGAAGTTTACTGCATAAGTGAAGTTATCCTGCGGATAGTGAAGTTTTGCCTTCGGCAAAGCTTAACTTCACTTGTGTGTAGCACAAACTTCACTGCGAAGCAACTTCACTTTTGCGATAGCAAAAACTTCACCGAAATAAAAAGAGAGAATAAGGCAGTTATCTGCTGAATTCTCTCTTTCTGCTTATTATAGGTTGGTTCTTGCACTTTGCGGGGAGTAGAAAATTTTCAGAACATCACGCATTTGCTTTCGGGAACTTTTATTTAAGCACAAAATCGCTCTTGGGGTGCTTGCAGAGGGGGCATACCCAGTCATCGGGCAGATCCTCAAACTTTGTTCCTGCGGGGATATTGTTCTGAGGATCTCCTTTGCTCTCGTCGTACTCATAGCCGCATATCTTGCAGACCCATATTCTCGCAGAGGAGTCTTTTTTGGGCGCGGGCTTCGGCTTTATGTGCGAATGATAGTAAGAGTAGGTAAGAGAGGGAAGATCGGATATATATTTTGCTTCCGTCACATCGGCAATAAACATTATGTGTGTGCCGTAGTCCTGTGATGATATTACTTTTGCGGAAATTACGGAGTTTGAATACTTTTCAATGGAAGTAAGACCGTTTGACGTCCTTTCGTAGTCTTCAAATCCGTCGAATTTGTCAACGGTAGCACCGCTTTGGAAGCCGAAATGAGTGAATATCGAAAACGGAGCGTCCTCGGTAAGAACCGATACATTGAATACGCCTGTTTTCTCAATCATCCGGCAGGTGTAATTTTTCTTGTTTACCGTAACCGATACCCTGTTCGGCGTTGCGGTAACCTGCTGGAAGGTGTTTATTATACAGCCGTTGTCCTTTTCACCATCGCGTGCGGTAAGGACGTACAAGCCGTAAGGTATCTTCATCATAACCTCTCCCTCGCCCGTCTTTCTCTCGGGTATCATAGCCTTTACGGAGGAGGCTATCTTATCCGTAAGGTCTTCAATCTCGGCGAGTTGATTTTCTTTAAGTGAAGACTTTAAGGTTATATTGGAATCTATCACCGTTATATCGGAGCACTCTGCCAGAATCTCACGCATGAGTTTCCCGCTTGTCGGTGCCCATGAGCCGTTTTGAACGAACGCAACCGTGCGCTTTTGAATATTGTGCTCGGCAAGATCTCTTAAAAGTGCTTCCATAGAGATAAATATTCCCGCATTGTAGGTGGTTGAAGCAAATACGAGGTGACTGTACTTGAAAGCGGCGGCTATTATGTCCGAAGCCGGAATTGAAGAAACGTCGTACATAACGGTCTTTATACCCTTGTCACGAAGTTTTGAAGAAATTATCTCGGCAACGTTTTCGGTATTTCCGTAAACCGACGCATACGCTATCATAACTCCGGCAACCTCGGGAGTGTAAGTAGCCCACAGCTGATATTTTGAGATAAAATCGCCAAGACGCTTTCTCCATACAAAGCCGTGGAGAGGGCATATCATATCTATTTTAAGAGAAGAAGCCTTTTCAAGAAGTGCCGTTACCTGTGGACCGTACTTGCCTACGATATTGCAATAGTATCTTCTTGCCTCGTCAAGATAATCGCGCTCAAAATCAACCTCGTCGGCGAAAATAGCGCCGTTTATTGCTCCAAAGCAACCGAATGCGTCGGCAGAGAACAGTATTCTGTCCGTCTTGTCGTACGTTACCATTACCTCGGGCCAATGTACCATGGGAGCCA
>CAMETB010000021.1 GCA_945936265.1 uncultured Clostridia bacterium | reverse complement strand
CTCGGAGATTGAAAAGGGTGATCACGCAACGGTCATAGCAACGGACGGAATTGCGGTTATAGTAAACAACGAAAACTCCGTTGACGCTCTCACCTCGGAACAGGTAAAGAAGATATTTATGGGTGAACTTCGCTCCTGGACTGAAATAGGCGACTGACCTATTTGAAAGTTTTTGAAAATATGACTAAAACCAAATCGAGTAAATTCAAAGAAAATGCGATGCGGGCGGTATTTTTAGGTGCCGCCTGTGTCTCCATAATTGCCGTTTTGTTAATCTGCATATTCCTTTTTGCAAACGGCTTGCCGACAATGGCAGAAATCGGCGTTTTCAAGTTCCTGTTCGGTACGGAGTGGGCGCCCGAAAACGGGAAATACGGCATTTTACCGATGATAATAGGAAGTATCTATGTCACGGCGGGCGCTATCATAATAGGAGTTCCTACGGGGGTTTTGTGCGCCGTATTTATGGCTAAATTCTGCCCGAAGGGACTTTATCGATTTTTAAAGCCGACAATAGATCTTCTGGCGGGAATACCCTCAATAGTTTACGGCTTCGTGGCTCTTTCCGTAGTAGTTCCGATAATCAGAAATTTCGGCGGAACGGGTCAAAACATCATAACCGCTTCCCTTTTGCTCGGAATTATGATTTTGCCTACGATAACAAGCGTGACGGAGTCTTCATTGAGAGCCGTGCCAGACAGTTATTACGAGGGTGCACTCGCTCTCGGTGCAACGCACGAGCGCAGTGTGTTCAGAGCCGTGCTCCCCGCCGCAAAATCGGGTACTCTTGCGGGAGTTATCCTCGGCGTCGGGCGTGCCATAGGAGAAACGATGGCGGTTAGTATGATAGCGGGTAATCAAACGGTTATACCCTCATCTCTTACCGACGGAGTGCGCACGCTTACCACACACATAGTAATAGAGCTCGGCTACTCCGAGGGACTGCACAGAGAGGCGCTTATTGCAACTTCCGTCGTTTTGTTCGTCTTTATACTTATAATAAACGGTTGCTTCTCCGCTCTTAAAAGGAGGGAAAAGCAATGAACGCAATAAACAAAATATCGTTTAAGCAAAAGATGAAAAATTACAGGAAACACCCGTTTTCCTTTGCTCTTATGTTACTTGTATGCCTTGCGGCTCTCATAACCGCCGCCGCACTTGTCACGATAATAGTTTACGTTCTTGTAAGAGGTATTCCGCATCTTTCGTTAAGTCTTTTTGCGTGGGAGTATAACTCGGAAAACGTATCTATGATGCCGGCAATAGTGAATACCGTAACAATGACTGTGCTATCTTTGCTGTTTGCCGTTCCGATAGGAATTTTTTCGGCAATCTATCTTGTGGAATACGCAAAAAAGGGCAATAAGCTCGTATCCGCCGTCCGTCTTACAACGGAAACCCTTTCGGGAATACCGTCCATAGTTTACGGACTTTTCGGATACCTTATGTTCAACAAGGCGCTTGGCTGGGGATACTCTATGCTCGGCGGTGCGCTCACACTCGCAATTATGATTCTTCCGCTTATTATGAGAACAACGGAAGAGGCGCTCCTTGCCGTACCCGACAGTTACCGCGAGGGCAGTTTCGGGCTTGGTGCCGGCAGGCTTCGTACCGTGTTCAGAATAGTTTTGCCCTCCGCAATACCCGGTATTCTTTCGGGAGTTATACTCGCCATCGGCAGAATAGTCGGTGAGACGGCGGCGCTTATCTATACGTCGGGCTCGGTTACGGGAATACCCAAAAACGTGATGGGCTCCGGCAGAACGCTTGCAATTCATATGTATGCGCTTTTCAGCGAGGGACTCCATATGGACGAGGCGTATGCAACGGGAGTCGTTCTTCTCGTGCTCGTGCTTCTGATAAACTGGCTAAGTTCGCTTATTGCAAAAAAATTGGAGAAAAAATAATGACTAAATTCGATTTTAAAGCCCTCAAAGGAATAAATCTCGATATACCGACAAACGAAATAACCTCGTTTATAGGTCCTTCGGGATGCGGAAAGTCAACGCTGCTCAAATCTCTCAACAGAATGAACGATCTTGTCGAGGGATGTAAAATAACCGGAAGCATAAAACTCGACGGCGAGGATATTTACGGAAATATGGACCCGTGCGAGTTGCGAAAAAGAGTCGGTATGGTCTTTCAGAAGCCGAATCCGTTTCCTATGAGCATATACGACAATATCGCTTTCGGTCCGCGCACTCACGGAGTCAGATCAAGATCAAAACTTGACGAGATAGTCGAAAAATCCTTGCGTGACGCGGCAATATGGGACGAGGTAAAGGACAGACTTAAAAAGAGCGCGCTCGGTCTTTCCGGCGGTCAGCAGCAAAGGCTCTGCATTGCCCGTGCGCTCGCGGTTGAGCCGGAGGTGCTTCTTATGGATGAGCCTACCTCGGCGCTCGACCCTATATCGACCTCCAAAATAGAGGATCTTACGCTCGAGCTCAAAGAAAAATACACGATAATAATAGTTACTCACAATATGCAACAGGCGGTGCGCATAGCGGACAAAACAGCGTTTTTCCTGCTCGGCGAGGTTATTGAGTTTTCAGACACGGAAACGATGTTCTCCACTCCGAAGGACAAACGCACCGAAGATTATATAACGGGGAGATTCGGATAATGAGAAATAATTTCGACAAGCAACTTGAAAATCTTAATGTGGAACTTATAAAAATGGGTGCGCTTTGCGAGGAGGCTATCTCGCTTGTAACAAAGGTTATAGAGGAGCCATCCGAGCCTATGCGCATAAAAATTTTTGATGTGGACTCCGCAATAGACGACAAAGAGCGTGAAATAGAAGGCATTTGTATGAAACTTCTGCTCCAACAACAGCCGGTTGCCAAAGATTTAAGAGAGATTTCCTCCGCTCTTAAAATGATCTCCGATATGGAGAGAATAGGAGACCAGGCGTCCGATATAGGCGAAATTCTGCCGTTTATAAAGGACGGTAGCGCCGCAGGCAAGATCCATATAGGCGATATGGCAAGTGCAACTATCAAAATGGTGACGGACAGCGTAGAATCGTTCGTGCGCAAAGATATGGATATGGCTCTCTCTGTTGCAAAATACGATGACACTGTGGACGAACTTTTCAAAAAAGTAAAATCGGAAATAGCGACGCTTATATCGAAAGATATATCCGAGGCGGAATACGGTCTCGATCTGCTTATGATCGCAAAATACTTTGAGAGAATAGGCGACCATGCCGTAAATATAGCAGAATGGGTAATTTATTCGATAAGCGGAGTACATAAAACGTTTTAAGCATTGAAATGAAGAAATTTTTATGATAAAATCTGTATGGGGGTGAGTTTATGATCTACTTACTTGAGGACGACGACAATATAAGAAAACTCGTCGGATACGCTCTTTCCTCTCAGGGCATAAAAGCCGAGGGGTTTGCACGTCCGAGCGAGTTCTGGGGGGCTGTCGACGCTTCTCTGCCCGATCTTATAATGCTCGATATAATGCTCCCGGAGCAAAACGGGCTCGATATTCTTAAAAGTCTGAAAAGCAATGCAAAAACCGCTTCCGTACCGGTAATTATGCTAACCGCCAAGGGAACGGAGTTTGACAAGGTGACGGGGCTTGATATGGGCGCCGACGATTATATTGCAAAGCCGTTCGGAATGACGGAACTTATAGCGAGAGTAAAGGCAGTTTTACGCAGATACGAAAAAACGGCCGATAAAAAGCAGAAATACAAGGTCGGAGAGGTTGAAATACATCCCGACGAACACAGGGTGCTGTGTTCCGGAAAAGAAGTGGTGCTTTCCTTGAAGGAATACGAACTTCTGCTTGCACTTGTCAAAGCTGACGGCAAGGTACTTACGAGAGATAACCTCTTGAACGATATATGGGGCTATGATTTTGACGGAGAAACGAGAACAGTTGACGTGCATATAAGGCGCTTGCGTTCAAAACTCGGCGACGGCGGCAATATCATAGAAACCGTAAAGGGCGTTGGCTATAAAACGGGCGGTGATATAAGTTGAAAAAAAGAATTTTTCTCTCAATTTGTATTGTCTGCGCAATAGTTCTTGTCGCTTCTCTTATCCTTATACTCGGTGTTTTGCAGTCCTCGTTTTCAAATCAACTATTGTCGGAAGTAAAAAGCGAAACTAACTTCATTGCCGCAGGGGTTGAAAAAAGCGGTATAGAATACTTAAATACACTCGAGAGTGTCGATAAAAGCCGCCGAATAACTCTTATTGCGGCAGACGGAACGGTGCTCTACGACAATATGGTAAATGCATCGGAAATGGAAAATCACTCCGACAGAGAGGAGTTTATACAGGCTAAGGAAAACATCTTCGGGCAGAGCAAAAGATATTCCGAAACACTCTCCGAAAAGACGGTCTACTGTGCAAAGCTCCTCTCGGACGGCAATGTTATAAGGGTGGCGTCAACGCAGTATTCCTCCTTCTCCATATTTATTTTACTTGCGCAACCGGTTGCGTTTATTATATTGATTGCTCTTATTTTAGCGTCCGTTCTTGCCTCGGTGGTATCCAATAAAATAACGAAACCGTTAAACGAGATAGATTTTGACGCAAAAGAAGATAAAAATACGGTCTATGAAGAAATAGCGCCTCTTTACTCGAAAATATATTCGCAAAAGCGGACGATAGAACGCCAGCTTGAAGCGGCAAAGGAAAAGCAAAAAGAGTTTGCAATGATAACGGACGCGATGAGCGAGGGACTTATAATAACGGATCTTTCGACAGACATTCTCTCCTACAACTCATCGGCTCCGAAATTGCTCGGTTATACGGGCGAGGATGCTGTCGGAAAAAGCGTTTTCACTCTTAACAGAACACCGGAGTTTACGAATGCGGTTACCTCCTCTCTTTCTGGAAATCACACGGAAACCTCTATCGAGGTAAACGGCAAAACCCTGAGCGTTATGGCAAATCCCGCAATAAAGGACGGCAAAACTGTGGGTGCGGCAATACTTAGTCTTGATATCACGGAGAAGGCAAACCGCGACACTCTCAGGCGTGAATTTACCGCAAATGTATCTCACGAGCTCAAAACGCCGCTCACCTCGATATCCGGCTTTGCTGAACTTATAAAGGACGGTATGGTCAAAGAAGAGGATGTTCCCGACTGTGCGGGGCGTATTTATAACGAGGCGTCGAGGCTTATAACTCTTATAAACGACATAATAGAGATAAGCGCTCTTGACGAGGGTACGGGAAATTATAAGACCGAAACCCAGAGCCTTAAAAAGATTGCCGACGAAGTTGTATCCTCCCTTCTCCCGATTGCAGAAAAGCGCGGAATTAAAATGGAGGTCTGCGCAGACGGCGATGGAATTATAAACGGCTCGAGGGAAATACTCTACGAGATGATATACAATCTTTGTGACAATGCTATAAAGTACAACAACGAAAACGGAAGCGTCACGGTTTGCATATCTGAAAATCAGAACAAAGTCCTCCTCTCTGTTGAGGACACGGGTATAGGAATACCGGATGCCGACAAGGACAGAGTTTTCGAGCGTTTCTACAGAGTGGATAAAAGCCATTCAAGAGAAATAGGAGGCACGGGGCTCGGGCTTTCCATAGTAAAACACGGAGCAATTTTCCACGGTGCTGCAATATCGCTTGACAGCACTCTCGGTAAAGGAACTAAAATAACGGTTTCATTCCCTAAACAAAATTGATTTTTTCATATTAATCAAAAAATCCCGATACTCATCGGGATTTTTGTTATTTAAATTGCTTTATCTTGTACCAGAGGACTATAACTACCTCCACAGGGACACCGACTACGAAAATAAGCCACAAATTATAAGATATGAAATGTAAATAAGTGCAGGTAAGAACAGACCACGAAAAAACCGAGGCACAAATTAGTGAAATAATGTTTCTGTTCGGCATACCCTTGCTCATTAAGAGTACGACAAGGCAGGAGATCGGTACCGCCCAGACAAAAACGATCCAATAATCAGAGCGCGCCGCATTGACTATCTGCGAATAAACGAATACAACCGTTGCGCAGAGCCAGACGACAGCGACCGATAAAACGCAAAGCCATATACGGTAGCCTATTGACGCTTTATAACTCTTTTTCTGCTTTTCAAACTCCGTATTTTCATTTACAAGAGCGTCAAGCGTTATTCCATAAAAATCGCACAGCTGCATAAGAACATTTATGTCAGGCAAGGTGTCTCCGTGTTCCCATCTTGAGACCGCTTTGTCTGAATAATTGAGTTTTTCGGCAAGTTCTGCCTGTGTGAGCCCGTTTTCTTTACGGAGTGTCGCCAAATTGGCGGCAACTATGGGTTTTATATCCTTCATTTTTACATTTTCCTCTTTTGAAAATCAAAAAAGTGCTTACACGTGTATGATTTTTTGAAATTGCACGTATATTACGTATATCATTATACTCCGATTTCGGCAAAAAATCAAGCCTTTTTTGTAAAAATTCCACCACTCTAAAATTTGTAGAGTGGTTTTCTCACTTTTTTAGAGTGGTAGAAAATAAATTTAGAGAAGGAATCTGAAAATGTCCTTTATTTTCCTTCTCCTCATTGGTATTATAAGTAGCGGAAACAGAAATTTATACTGTTTCCGATAACATTTCAAAGGTTGCTTCAATTATGAAAGACGTTATTTACTATGACGATTTCAATACCGAATTCTCGGGCATTACGAAAAATACGATAAGCATAGACAAGGATTTCAAGTTCGTTCATAAAAACCCGATATGGAAATTCTTTGAGTTTATCGTTTACCGTATCATAATGCACCCGATTGCATTTTTGTGGTGCAAGATAAGGTTCGGTTTGAAAATAGTCAACCGTGATGCACTGAAAAAATCTAAAAAAGAAGGATATTTCGTCTACTCCAACCACACGCTGATGGCTGGGGATGCTTTTATTCCAAATGTCGTCACAAATCCGAAGAGAACTTACGTTATCGTACACCCGGACAACGTTTCAACCAAAGGCACAAAAAACTTTGTTGTGATGTGCGGCGCGATACCTGTTCCTTCATCTTTTTCGGCGTACAGGAATTTTATAGACACGGTTAATTTGAGAATAAAACAAAAAAGTGCCGTCGTAATTTATCCCGAGGCGCATATATGGCCGTACTACACGGGGATAAGACCGTTTCCGTCGGTTTCGTTCTCTTATCCCGTAAAAAACGGTGCACCCGTTTACGTTTCCACTACAACTTTTCAAAAAAAGAGACTTGGAAAAACGCCGAGGATAACGGTTTATATTGACGGGCCTTTCTTTGCCGACACTTCTCTTTCCCCTCACGATGCGGAAAAGAAATTACACGACAAAGTATTTGAAACGATGAAAAAACGCTCGGAAAACAGCACCTACGAAAGAATAAAATATGTAAAAAAAGAAATTTGAAAGGGGAATATTTTTGATTTCAATATTATACGGCGGAAACTCGGGCGCTTTTGACGGAATGATGATATCGCTCATCTCTCTTGTAAAGCACACGAAAGAGCCGATAGACGTTTATATTCTCACAATGGACCTTACCGACAAAAGCCCTGCCTTTGCTCCGATTTGTGAAAATCAAAGAGTTTTTCTTGATAAAATATGTAAAGAGGTAAACGCTGAAAGCTCCGTCAGCCTGATTGATGTCGGAGACCTTTACAGAGAAAGGCTTTTCACCTCGCCAAATGCCGAAACGTCTTATACACCATACACTCTTTTACGTCTGCTCGCCTGTGAGATTTCATTATTGCCCGGAAAAATTCTGTATCTCGATACCGACACGGTAATAAACAAGGATATATCGGAACTTTGGAATACGGACATTGATGATTACGAGTTTGCGGCATCGCTTGACTACTACGGCAAGATTTTTATGGGCTACAAATACGTAAATGCGGGAGTTCTGCTCTTAAATCTCGATATGATTAAAAAAACGGGCTTGTTTGACAGAGCAATAGATCTGCTTAACAGGAAAAAGATCTTCCTGCCGGACCAGACCGCACTTAACCGTCTTGTCAGAAAAAAACTTATTATCGATACAAAATATAACGAGCAAAAGCATTTTAAGGACGACACGGTGATACAACATTTTGCAAAAACGATTATATGGTTCCCTTATTTTCACACACGCAACATAAAACCCTGGAACGTCGAAGGAGTAAAATCCCTGACGGACAAATATAACGACGTACTCGATCTATACGAAAGCAAGAAACAAGATTTCGAAAAGGAGATTATAAAATGAAAAAACTTACCGTACCGATATTTTTTTCGTGTGACGACAACTATATACCGTTTCTGGCGGCGGCAATACGCTCCCTCTCGGACAATTCCTCAAAGGAAAATGCCTACGTTATACGGGTCCTCAACTCGGGGCTTAAAGAGGAAAACGTCAGAAAAATAAAGGCGATGCAAACGGACAACGTAATAATACGCTTTACCGACGTAACAAAGAAGATAGCGCCGTTTTTGAGCATTCTTAATCTGCGCGACTATTATACGGCTTCTATATATTTCAGGATCTTTATCCCCGCAATGTTCCCCGAATACAAAAAGGCGATTTATCTTGACTCGGATATTATAGTTCTATCCGATATTGCAGAACTTTATAATACCCCTCTTGGAGACAATATGCTGGCAGGTGTACCCGACGATATAATAGCAAGCCGCAAGGAATTTATCGACTACGCCGAGCTCGGCTGCGGTATAAAGCACAGAAGATATTTCAACTCCGGAGTTATGCTTATGAACCTTGATCTTATGCGCAAAAACGATATCGAGGGCACATTTTCGCATCTTATGAATACTTATCATTTCAACACGGTATGTCCCGATCAGGACTACCTGAATGTTATCTGTAAAGACAGAGTTCTCTATCTTGACAAAGGATGGAACAAAATGTCCATCGATAAAAAATACGACGGGGTGCCGAAACTCATTCATTTTAATATGTTCAACAAGCCTTGGCAGTACGACGATGTATCATATGGAGAATATTTCTGGGAATATGCAAAAAAGACCGATTTCTATGAGGAAATTCTCGAAATAAGAAGGAACTTCGGCGAAAAGCAAATTGCGGAACAGCAAATCGGGCTTGAAAATCTCGTTGCAAACGCGGTTTCCATATCAAACGAAGAAAGCAATTTCAGAACAGTTCTTTTTGAGGCGTAAAATGAAGAAAGAAAAATCTTTGTGCTACGATAAGGGGCGGCTTGAAGTTATAGAAAAAATAAGGCAGAACGAGATAGAAGGCGGAGAGAATTTCTTTAACGACGTCGAGCCGGACCCGCCGTCACGACCTATTCTTCCAAATGAGGTTGACTACCTTAACAAAAAGTTTTCATCAAAGGTAAAAACTTTTTTTGCCGTTATCATTGAGAAAATATGTGAAAAGATATTTAAGAAGAAATTCGATATAACCGTTGTCGGAGCCGAAAATATACAAGGTGTTGAAGCCGGAGCGATAATAACAAGCAACCACTTTGCGCCCACTGAAAATCTTGCGGTTAAAATTGCCGCGGGGAAAGCGCCGAGAAAACGCAAACTTTACAAGGTTGTAAGAGAAGGCAATTTCTTTATGAAGGGCATTATAGGCTTTCTCCTTAAAAACTGCCGCACCCTGCCGCTGAGCAGTAACGTCCATACAATGAAATTGCTTGACAACGCAGTTGAAACGATACTTAAAAACGGTGATTTTATTCTTATTTATCCAGAGCAGGCTATGTGGTGGAACTATCGCAAACCAAGGCCGTACAGAATAGGCGCATACCACTTTGCCGCAAAATACAATGTTCCGATAGTCCCCTGCTTTGTAACTCTTTCAAGAAAAGGAACGACGGGCAAAAACGGTTTTCCCGATGTGAAATATACAATTCATTTAATGCAGCCGCTCTATCCCGACCCGCAAAAAACCGTGCGTGAAAACGCCGAGGCAATGCGCGCGGAAAATGCCCGTATGTGCAAGGAAAAATACGAAGAAATATATAAAACTCCCCTGACGTACGGCGACTATTCTCTAGATACCGCTTTTGATTTTTAATTGTTGTGATATTTACAAAAAAACGGCGGGAGCAAGCCCCACGCCCTACTAAATAGTAATCTTTACCGAAAAGTTCGGAGTTTTTGCAAATCAAATTTGCGAAAACTCCGTTCTCTTTTTGTTGCTATATCTTTTTATATTTTCCGTTACCCAAAAATTCAATAAATCCTTTATCCCTTAAAAATTGAAGTTGCTGCCTTATTTTTGCTTTTATATTATTGTTTTGTTCATGCTTTATATGAAGCCTTTGTTCAAATCCGTACATATCGTCCAAAGTAAAAATATCGTTGGGAATCTCGTTTACGCAATTCAGAACATCAAAAAGCCAGCCTCGGTTTTTTATGTCTTTTACTTCGAGCAGACCACTCTTACTTATTTTATTTACGACAATACCCTTATCAAGAACGGTTCCGTCTGATATAACGGATATTCTGCCTTGCTCCGGAATTTTATCAATCAATATATTACATCCCACCCAGCCAAAGCGGCGGGCAGTTGATTTCAATGGACTTCGCTTTTCTATGATATCCGGAACAAAAAAATATTTCGGTACAATTATCAGATTTTCTACTTTGAGTTCGGATTTAGAATAACTCATAAACAAAAAGTCAGGGTTCTGATTGGACGTTATGCGTTCAATCATCGTTTCATATGCCCCGTCGTTGACTTTTCTTCCGAGTGATCCGTTTTTGCTTTTAAGTTCATACTGATTTTTACATACAGGACAGAAAAAATCCGCCACCGGACGATTATTTTCAAAATGTTCTATATGTATATTTCCACACCGTGGGCAATACATATTTTCTCCGACCCATCTCTCTGTCATAACCCTCGCAACCTGTGAAGCGGAATGATAATCACCTATAATGCTGTCATCGAAATTAAGATTCATATAATTTTCTCCTTACTTTAGGTATTAAAATTCCTTGATCTGAGAAAAGTTTTTTATATATGGATAGTTTCTGGCGGTGAGGCGGGCAGATTCGGAATTGAGTTCAAAAAGGAGGGTTTCCTTTTTATGCGAGTCGGAGGAGAGTATGAAGGGTTTTTTTGATTTTGCTATTCTGTCAAGGATAACACTCTCGGGATAAGACGTTTTTCTGTACCCTCTCGATATGGCACCCGTATTTATTTCAAAAAGCGCGGGGGTGTTAATGAGTTTTTCAAGAGCGGCGGACGATGATTCTTTGTATCTTTTGTCGGACGTATCAAAAAGTGCGCCGTCCTCGTTGAATTTTGTCACGAGGTCAAAGTGCCCTATTATATCACATTTCGTCTTTTCGTAAACGTCGGATACCGTTTTATAGTAGTCGTCGATAAATGCATAGAAATCGCCTCCGTAAAGGGCGTTTACCGCGTCAATCTGCTTTTTCGCACTCTCGTCGACGGGAATATATACTCCGTCCTTTTTTACATAATGGACGGAGCCTATTATATAGTCGTAGTCGTCTGTCGGTTCGGCTGAATAATAGTCCTGCTCAATTCCGAGATAAATTTTTATTATTCCATTGTATTTTTCCTTTAACCGTTTTATTTCACGTTTGTATTCGGCAGATTTTTCTTTCGGCATACAGTAACTCGTGTCAAAATCCGTGTAAGAGTGGTCGGAAAAACCTATTTCGGAACAGCCCAGCCGTATTGCTTCCATGACTATGTCTTCGGGCGCATCCTTGCCGTCACTGTAAACCGTGTGAGTATGAAAATTTGAAATAACGCTCATTTTTACTTATCAATGCGGGAAAGCACAGTATCGTATCCGCCGTTGCCGTATTCAAGGCATTTATTTACTCGGCTGATGGTAGCGGTGCTCATACCCGTTGCCTCCGCAATCTGTGTATAGTTGGCTCCGTCTTTGAGCATCTTTGCCGCTTTGAGTCTTTGCGCTATATCAATAATTTCCTTTACCGTGCAAACATCTTCAAAAAAATTGTAACATTCCTCGACGGTTTCAAGAGATAAAATTGCCTTAAAAAGTGTATCCACTTCTTCGGTATGCAACTTTTTCATAATTTATCCTTTCTTTAACACTTTAATGTTTTATCTGACTAAATTATATATCCTTGTTTACTTTTTGTCAAGAAGGATATTTGAAAAGAGGGTGATTTATCTCACCCTCTTTTCAAATTTCGGTACTGTCATATTTTTGCATAATCTTTAGCGCCCGCTTGAAGACGAAACACCGAACGTATGCATCAGATTACCGTATTTTCCGACGCAAGAAAGTCGCAAATGACATCGTAAAAATGTATCGGTTCGAGTTCAAGCCTGTTGCAAAGTTCTGCCAGTTTGCTGATTTTTTCCTCATCGGCGGAAATATCGGGTATTATTGAAACGGTTTTACCGTTTTCGCCGACGATTTTCATACCGAACGGCAAAGTGTCGCCTTTTTCGCTTGCCGCACGTACAATTTCGTACTTGTAATTCATTCTCTCTTCCTCCATAGTTTATGCTGCCTTAAAAGACGTATATATTATAATTCAACAAAATTAACATTTATCACAAAAATCCCCGTAAGCCCTTATACTATATGGCTTAACAGGTTTTTTTATTCATTTTTTAAGATAATTATTTAACTTAGTTAAAAATAAAAACCAATTTGGGAGCAAAGAAAAAGCCCGCGTTGTGCGGGCAATTATAGTTGTTCGTATGAAGTTCGTTCTTCATCAAGCAGTCCTGTGTTTACTCAAATGTGTCGTTGTCGCGGAATTGAAGCGCATACAGGCTTTTGTACACTCCGTTTGCCGCCATAAGCTCCTCGTGAGTGCCGCGCTCGGTTACCCTTCCGTTCATTATAACGGCAATCTCGTCGGCGTTACGGATAGTTGAAAGTCTGTGCGCCACAACAAGCGTTGTACGTCCGTGGCAAAGTTCATCAAGGGATTGCTGGATAAACACCTCCGTTGTGTTGTCAAGCGCACTCGTCGCCTCGTCAAGAATAAGTATTGCGGGATTTTTAAGAAAAACTCTGGCGATGCTGAGCCTTTGCTTCTGTCCGCCGGAAAGTTTTACTCCCCGCTCGCCTATCTCTGTATCATAACCTTTTTCAAGCGTCGTAATATAATCGTGAATTTTCGCACGGCGGGCCGCCTCGTATATCTCCTCGTCGGTAGCATCGGGACGACCGTACAGAATATTTTCACGGATCGTTCCCGCAAACAGAAATACGTCCTGCTGAACTATACCGATATTTTTACGTACGGATTCAAGCGTCAACTCTTTTATATTCTTACCGTCAATAAATATGGAGCCGCCATTGTCGCCCAGCTTATAGAAATTGGGAAGCAGGTGACAAAGCGTTGTCTTTCCTCCACCCGAAGGACCTACAAGCGCAAGCTTTTTCCCCTTTTCTATTTTCAGGTTGACGTTATGCAAGACCTCCTTTGAGTCGTTGTAAGAATACGTAACGTCCCTGAACTCGATATTTCCCTCAACGTTTTCAAGTGGTTTTGCATCGGGTGCATCGCATTCGGGCTTCTCGTCCATAATCTCAACGAATCTTTTGAATCCGCTTGCTCCGTCCTGAAACTGTTCCATAAAGCCGATGAGCGTGTTTACGGGACTGATAAAAAGGTTTACCGAAACGATAAATGTAGAATAGTCGGCAAAATTTATTCTGCCCGCGTATAGAAAGAGTCCGCCGGCTATAAGAATAAAAACGTTGAAAACATCGACTATAAACGAAGTCGAAGAATGAAACTTTGCCATAGCCTTATAGGCGCGTTTTGACGAGCTTACAAACTCATTATTCCCTTTTGCAAATTTCTCGACTTCAAGCTCGGAATTGGTGTATGCCTTGGTTACTCTGATACCCGTGACGCTGCTCTCTACCGCCGCATTGATCGTTGCGTTACTCTTTCGTCTGTCGGCAAACGCGTCGTTCATTGCTTTTCTGTAATGCAGACTGACAAATACGAGTATCGGTACGCAGGCAAAAATAATGAGAGTAAGTATCCAATCTATAGTCATAAGATATGTAAAGGACAGCACTATCATAACAGAACTTATGAGCAGATTTTCGGGACCGTGGTGTGCAAGCTCGCAAACGTCGAAAAGGTCGCTTGTAAGGCGCGACATAATACGTCCCGTTTCATTATTATCGTAAAAGGCGAAGGGCAGTTTTTGCAGATGATTAAAAAGATCCTTTCTCATCTGAGATTGCATTCTGACACCGATCATGTGTCCATAATACTGCACGAAATAGCGGAGCAACATCCGGATAATATAAAGGATAAGAACCATAACGCCGGCAAGTACGATGGTCTGATATTTTTTGCCCGGTATGTAGTCGTTTAGCATATCGTTGGTCACGACGGGATATACCATACCGATAACAGAAATAAAGAGCGCCGCGAGCATGTCCAGAAAAAGCATTTTTTTGTGCGGCTTGTAGTAACTTATAAATCTTTTCAGCATCTTCATTTCTTTTTTCCTCTTTCTCCGTACGTCAACTGAGATATATCATTATAGCTCATAAAATATTCCGGTATGCGCTATGTCAAGATTATACTACATTAATCTACAAATTTCAACATATCATTTTTCGGTAAATTGAAAATAGCGGTTCAACACAAAAGACTACCCTGTAAAATCGTGGGTAGCCTTTTTATCGGTTTTTATTATAATATTTCCGCTATTACCTCTACCTCGCAAAGAACGCCTTTCGGGAGTTCCTTTACGGCGACGCAACTGCGTGCCGGCTTGGATGTAAAATATTTTGCATATATTTCATTGAAGATGGAAAAATCCTTCATATTGGCAAGGAAACAGGTGGTTTTAACGGCACTGTCAAACGACGCACCGCCTGCTCTCAGAAGTTCCCCGAGATTCTTCATTACCTGCTCCGTCTGCCCTGCTATATCGTTTGCCTCCACATTTCCGGTTTCGGGATTTATCGCTATCTGCCCCGATGTGAATAAAAATCCGCCGCTCTTTACCGCCTGAGAATACGGTCCTATGGCTCCCGGTGCTTTTTTTGTAAATACTTTTTCCGACATAGTTATATCTCCTTATCTTAAAATAAATCCAAAATCGACAAGAGCCTTCTTTATCTCGGCTATATGCTCGTAGTTTCTCGTTTCGAGAGTGATACGCAAATAGCAGCCGTTTACGTCCGAGCCTTCGTTTGCACGCTCGTGGTGAACGGATATTACGTTGCCGCCGAGGTCCGCTATTATGCGCGATACGTTTTTGAGCTGACCGGGCTTATCGACAAGTTCTATCATAAGCTGGCACGTTCTGCCCGACATAAGA
>CAMETB010000020.1 GCA_945936265.1 uncultured Clostridia bacterium | reverse complement strand
GTCTGTCAGCCGCAACGCAAATGTCGTTTTCGATACCGAAATAATAGACTTTTGAAAAGGAGGATGTACGGCAATGCAGAAAATGTATCTTT
Source organism: uncultured Clostridia bacterium (assembly GCA_945936265.1). Lineage (GTDB taxonomy): Bacteria > Bacillota > Clostridia > Oscillospirales > CAG-272 > RGIG2000. Next base: position 15,472 of record CAMETB010000020.1, on the reverse strand, counting down.
TCATAACCATAACAAAAAGAGCCGACAGCGACGAATTTACGGACTTTTTCAAAGTGAACGAAATATCGGTAATTTACAGTACACCCTGCAAGGGAACGGCAAGAGAGAAAACGCTTGCTATGTTTGGAATAGAGCAGTCTCTTAAGACCGTTCACTACTGCCTGGTAACGGAAAATAAGAAAAACGAACTTATAAAAAATCTCACAAAAGATAATCTTTCAGAGACTGCAAAATCAGATCCTGTGGAATAGCGGTATCCGTTCCGTTAACGAGCATAGGAGGGCGGTACGCACTTAATGCTTTTGCCGCAGGGCACGAAAACGACGAGGTCAAAGAGGTGGTAAAGATGAATCAGAAAGAGATGGAGCTTATAGTCGTAATTTGCGAAAAGGGGCATACCGACGACGTAATGGACGCCGCACGCTCGGCAGGCGCAGGCGGAGGCACCGTAATTCACGCCAAGGGAACAGGCTCGAAGTACACGGATAAATTTTTCGGAGTATCGATAGCCGACGAAAAGGAAATGATATATATAGTTTCTCCAGCCGAGAAGAAAAAGGAAATAATGACGGCGATAATGGAGCAGGCGGGACCTACCACAAAATCGCATGCCATAACATTTTCTCTTCCCGTTTCAGACACTGCGGGGCTCCGTATATTCGAGGCGGAGAAGTAATTTGCAATCACCGGAATCAATAACGTTCAGAAGGCTGCCGCAAAAATTGAGGCAGCCTTCTGTAGTCAGCAAATAAAAATGTGATTAATTTACGTTTTCGGGTTATATATTTAACCGATTTCGACTGTCTTTGCAAGAGGAACGGAGTATATAAGCGTTTTTGATACGCTCTTTCCGAATATCATCTCACACGCCTTTTTGTAGTATAAAAGTTGCGTGGAGTGTCGTTCTTTTAATACTTCCACATAATTTTTCTCTGTCACTGCGTCGGTTTTATAGTCAACAAGAACAAGATTTGAATTTTTGTCCTCGTATATACAGTCGGTAACTCCCTGTACAAGAACTTTTTCGCCGTTTAACTTTTCATCGCTTGAAAATTCGGAGGCGTCGAGCATAATGTTAAACCTGAACTCCCTCAGCACCTTTTTAGCTTTCATAATGTCAGAAAGCAGGGGGGAGTGTGCGAATTTTTCAATATGACCGACATTTATGAGTTTTGCGGTATCCTCGGATATAAACGATGATTCGACAAGGCGCTCAATCTCTTTTTGCGCACCGTCATGTACTAAAAGGTCGAAATTGCAGAATTGCATAAACACGTGTGTCGCCGTCCCTTTCATAGCACCGTTTTCACTGCCACTTCCGGAAATAAATGAGGGAGTGTCGAGATAAGTCTCATTAACGGAGAGCGTTTCGTTTTCCGTTCCGTCAAGCACCTCGGGATATAGTTTTGAAATGCTCAATTTTGACGGTATCTTTTCAAGGTACTTGTATTTGTACTCAAAATCGAATCGCCTTTTAAACATATCGGCATATCTTTGCGCTTCGGCTGATCCGAGTTCTTCATTCCGCTCGTCGTTTGAAATATTCTCTTTTATGTCTTTTGGCGAACGGATAACGGAAATATCGAAAGATTTGTCAGGTAAGGCGGTAGCGCCGATTATCCAGTCTATATATGACGAAGAGGAATAGACGGTAAATTTTGAGGTAAAGTCCCGATTTTTCTGTGCTTTTTCAAGTTTCTTCTCCGGACTTGAGAGTTCTGCCGATATGTAAAGCTTACTCCTTGCACGTGTCATTGCAACATAGAGTATCCGCATTTCTTCTTCACGGCTTGCAAGATCCGTTTTAAGCGCAGTACATTTTCTTATAAGAGTGTTGAATTTTGCAATTCCGTCCTCACGCCCGACATATCCGGCAATGCCGAGATGTCTGTCAAAGAGGAGCGGCGCATTTTTGTCAGCCGTGTTGAAAGCGGATGATGTGTTGCATATAAAGCATATTTCGTATTCCAGACCCTTTGATGCGTGAACGGACAGTACTTTTACGCTTTCGCCATTGTCTCCGAGCGCCTCTTTTGCGTCCTGCAAAGATATTTTTTCCGCATACTTTAAAAATGAATAAAGACCTTTAAAAGAATTTGCTTCATATCTTCTTGCACAGTCGTAAAGTTTTATAAGGCTGTTCTTTTCTGGTACCGAACACATGGAAAGAATGCCGGTATCGGCATATATGTAAGATATAAGCTCGTGCGAAGGAGCCTTTCTCGCTATCTTTTTATATTCCTCGATTTTTTTAAGGAAACGGTCTGCTTTTTCCGATATTTCGTCGTCGTATGCTTCTTCGTACTCTTTGAGACAACGGTAGAGCGACGGTGCGTCCTTGTCAATCTGCCTGATTTTCACAAGTTCTTCAAGAGTAAAATTAAAAATATCGGATTCGAGTGCACCTGCAAGATATACATCTCTTGATGGATTGTCCACAGCATTCAATATGCATAAAACAAGTAGTATTTCCGGCTTTTCAAAGAAATTTTCATCACCGCTGTACTCGGCGGGGATGCCGTATCTTGCGAAAGCGTCGATGTATTTAGGAGAAGCTGAGGAGAAATTCCTTATAAGAACGGCAATGTGGTGCGGAAGTATTTTCTGACCGTCTGGCAGATATCCGTTTTCTATAAGATCCTTTATTTTTTCCGCCACAAAATCTTCTTCACTTATTGTCGGCTCATCGTCTTTCCCTTTGCCTATCAGAAATATTTCACTCTTCTCATAAGGCACTTTTTCTTTTTTTGAAAATATGAGTCTGTCTTCTTTGCCGTACGGAATACCGTCGGAGTTTTTGAACATATAATCGGAGACGAGATTTACAAAATCTATAACTCCTTCGGAACATCTGAAGTTTTCCGACATAAATACAGATTTTCCGACACAGGTCTCGCCATTTTTATTTGATATTTCGTCTTTTTCAATTGGAATAAATGTATTTCTGTAATGTGCGAATATCTCCGGCTCGGCAGATCTGAAACGGTATATGCTTTGCTTTATATCGCCTACCATAAATCTGTTTCCTGAGGATATCGCACAAAAAATTTTATCCTGAACAGAGTTGGTGTCCTGGTACTCGTCTATGCATATTTCGTCATATTCCGCGGCAATTTCCTTTGCAAGATCGCTTATCTTTTCACCGTCATAAAGAAGTTTTAAGGCAAAGCGTTCAACATCGTTGAAATCGCATACGGAGCGCGCCCTTTTCTTTTTCTGAAATTCTTCCTCGAATTTTGCAAGAACATCATATATAGCGGAGCATATTCTTTTATTCTGCCCGGCTGCATACTTTATTGACGGCATATCGGAAGAAAAGTAGTCCTCTTTTATCCTTTTTACTTTGTCCTTGAAGTTGGAACGGGTATCTCTTAAAAATTCCGTATCGACAGGGCATTCGCCTCTTACGGCTTTTAAGCTAAGCGGCTCATAGGAAGAAAAAATTGACGCAAGCATCGGATAATCGGCACTCGGTATCGCATTTTCGAGCTTTTTTGCAAAATCAAGATCATATGCAAAGCCGTCAAGATAGGACGCTTTGCACTTTTCATCCGATGATATTTCCGAAACGGCACACTCAAAAAATTTGCGGTAATGACTTGCAAATTCCGCTATGTATTCTCTCAGCACTTTTCCATATGCACAGGTCATAAAATCGCCACCGATTTCTGAATTTTTATGAAGAGTATCTATGGAATCTTTTGTGGATATGAGCTTTTTGTAGAGGCTTACAAGTTCTTCGCGCAGCCTTTCTTCATCCGAAAAAGCGGAGTAGCAGTCTGCAACAAGGAGAAAATCTTTGTTTTCTTCATCGGATTCATAAAATGCGTCAAGTGTTTCGTCCATGGCTTCACGCATTAAAATTTCCGTCTCCGCGGTATCTGCCACTCTTAAATCGTTGTCTATCTGCAACTTTTCAAAATTGCGTCTTACTATTTTAAGGCAGAAACTGTCTATTGTGCAAATATCGGCGCTTCCGATTTTTACTATCTGAGACGCTATATGCTTGTTTCCGGGGTCGCTTTTCAGAATTTCGGAAAGCGATACTGAAATCCTTGTTTTAAGTTCGTTTGCAGCCGCTTTTGTAAATGTAACGGCAAGAATTCTCGATATATCTTTTCCTTTTATTATTTCTTCCGTTATTCTCTCAGTCATCGTAGCGGTTTTTCCGCTTCCTGCCGCTGCCGAAACGAGCAGATCCGTGCCGCTGTATCCGATGGCGATTCTTTGCGATTTTGTAAATTCGGGCTTGCTCATTTCGTTTTTCTCCTTCTGCACACAGCGAGATTTTCGCAGTATCGGCACGGGCTCTTACCATCACGTTCAAGCGGCACAGCCGAAGCGTCTCCGCTTAAAATTGCAACACCTATTTCGTCAAGAGTTTTTTCAAGATCTGTGTATATGTTTTCAAATTCCTCCGCGCTTATAAACGTGTCTTTTGATCTCGACGGATATTTCGGCAGAAATTTTCCGTTCAACTCCTTGTCCTGCGCTTTAAGAATTTCCACATCGTCAAGAAATATACCGTTTCTTTCCACGCATTGGGAGACGGCGCCTTTTTCATATGCGTCGGCATCTTTTGCGCAACTTATTCCCGCCTCGCTGTCCAGTTTCACCTTATCCATGCGCATGGGAAAATAGAGAACTCCTGCCGGCCGGATTTCACCGGTTCCGCAGGCTAACTTTTGCCTGAATTCGCAGTCATTCATTTTACACATCGTAAAAAGATATATAAGCATCTGAAGACCGAGACCCAGTTCTGCGTCCGCGCGTGAAAATTTTTTGTCCCCCGTTTTGTAGTCAACAACTCTTACATATGTAACCCCGTCTTTCTTATACAAGTCTATTCTGTCTGCAATTCCGGTAACGGTAAGAACTGATTTTTCATTTATTCTGAATTTAAGCGGTAACGGAGAGCCGGGGCCGCCCGATGAGAAAGAAAGCTCGAAAAACTCGGGCGTAAAATCGCACTGAGCAAATTCGTCCACCATGTTCCTTAAATATACGAGAAGTCTTGAACGCAACCGTGCAAAAAGGTGCTCTAAACGGTTTGTCCGGAATTTACTGCGGAAGAGAGAATCGAGATATTCGTTTATTATGTCATCCGCTATTTTCTCTATTTCCTCATCCGTTATCTTTGAAAAATCTATTTTACCGTCCTTTATTCTGCGCAAAAATCTTTCAAACACTTTGTGAGAAAGATCTCCTATATCCCTTGATGAGAAGGATATGCGGGACGACGATTTCAGTTTAAGTTGGTACGAGCAATAGTAGTTGAACCTGCAATTTACAAAAGTTTCTATCCTTGACTGCGTAAGATAAAGATGATCCCCGAAAATTTCATTTGCTTTTTCTTCGGATATTGAGACAGAATCGTTTGAAAATCCTTCAGCACTGCGGTAATCGTCGCCAAGTGACAAAATTACTCCTTTTTTAACATCTCCCGAAGAGGCGCAGAGATATTCTTTTGCAGTTTCTCTGGTGTAAATTCTCTCCTGCGCTGAAATATCATAAGAAGAGATCACTTTGAAATTTTCAAAAAGGTTTTTTATTCTTTCAACTCCGACGCCGGGCTGTTTTTTATTCCCGGATATGTCGGCGCATAAATATGATACGGTTACCGTTTCTGAGGGAGATGAAATACTGTTCTGAAAATATAGAAGTTCATCACTTGAGCGTACATCATTTTTAGATGACAGAATGATTCCTGCGCTCTCAAGCGCAATTTTGTCGCTGTCCGAAAAAAATCCGTCATCGGATACGGCGGCAGGAAATACACCTTCATTTGCACCTATGATAAATGCATGCTTTATTCTGTCGGTACGCAAGAGCGAGGCGTCACCCACTGTAACAACATCTTCACCGGTAGGAATAGTGCCTATATTTTTTCCTTCAAAATCGTAACGTAAAAGGGCAGAGAACGTTTCGGCATTAACCTCCGCATCCTTCATTACGAAAACAACGGTATCAAGCGAGGAGATAAGCGCATTCCACACCTGAGAATTTTCCTGCGCTTCCTCTTTTGACAAAAATTTTATCTCATCCGAAAGTTTTTCTTTTACATTGTGCGCGCAAAGAAACTCAAAAACCGCACGCGCGCCAACCTCAACCGGGCAATAGGGAGAAAAAGCCCGTTCAAGTATGGATAATTTTTCGATAACCTTATCCCTTGCGTCATTTACTCTTGCAAGGGTTTCAAGTTGACTTATTGTAGGCTCTGTAATGTATCCGTCCGGATTTGATGACCAGAAATCATCATTTTTGAATTTTGAACCATATATATTCCAGCGATAAATATAATTTTCAAGATCGTCTATATCACTCTCGTCTATATCCGTATATCCGGATTTCAGATATGATACTATATCCTCAGCCCTGTATCCGTTTATTGCGGAAAGTGCGGAAAAAATCATTTTTACGACAGGCTTAGCCGATATATCGGTTTTTGTCGAAAAATAGTATGCGATGTTGTATTTTTTAAGGGAAACATCAATAATACCCCGATAAGTGTCGGAATTTCTTGCAATTATTGCAATGTCAGAATATTTTGCACCGTCCTCGACGAGATGCCTGATTCTTGATGCAACGCAGTCACACTCGTCAAACTCGTCGGTTGCCTCAATAACTTTTACACATCCGTCGTTTTCGGTTTTCGGCGCGGAGAAATTCCATATGTTCTCGCAAAGATAGCTAAGGGAGGGGGACTTGTGTTTATAATCTTTTGTAAATGAAGTCCTTGTAATTTCTTTGTTTAACGCTTTGCATATTCTCTCTATGTTTTTTGATGTTTCATATATCTTTGCGTATTGGATACCTCCGTCTTTTTCAGGGCAGTCAAGGGCTATGGTAAAGTTGTCGGATTGGTTTATTATGTGATATAAAACGTCAAGCTGGCTTTTTGTAAAGCCATAGAATGAGTCAACATATACATTTGATCCGCCGAAAAAGTCAAAACTTTTTAACTTTTCGGCAAGCATAAGAATATCGTCATATGGGTCGGAATAGCGGTCGTTCAGTATTCTTTCGTATGCGGAATATATGAGAACAATATCATCGAGTCGCTTTTTCAACCGGTCGTTTTCTATTTCTTCGGATGCTTTTTCGAGTGCGGAAACAGATACGCCGTATGATTTCAGTTCTCCTATCGCGTCAAGGAAAACGGATACGCATCCTTTTTCCTTACCTTTTTGTATTTTGTATTCGGAGAGAAATTCGCGGGTTTCGCAAATTGCACGATACATGACGAGGTTTTTTCCGCTTTTGGTTATGTAATTGTATTTAAGCCCGCCCACTTTTCTGAACACTTCGTCAGAAAGCCTTGTGAAATTTACAACCTCGGCAAAAAGTTGCGCGCCTGCGGGCAGAGAGGAAGTAAGCATGCGCTCGGAAACAACCGTTTGCTGCTCGGGCACTATCAGAAAAGAATGCTTCCCATTCCGATAGTCTTCCATTATTTTTTCAATTATGAAAGAACTTTTACCGGTACCTGGATTGCCGAATAAAAAATGTACCATAGTTGCCTCCGTTCTCAGATTATTTCAATACGTGTCGATATTTAATGTACTAAAACTCAATTTGACTTGTGCTTTTCGTAAAGCTTTGCATTCCTCTCTATGACTGCTCGTCCTCTCCATGAAAAAGGTCTTTCGTAAAACTCCTCATCGCTCATACCATCGAGCACTTTCATATCAAGCAAGGCAATTACATCTTCTTTGAAAAATTTTATCGGCGTAAATGACGCGTTTTTCGTAAAAGGACACACATTCTGGCATATATCACAACCCCATATGCTACCGTTTTCAAGGATAAGATTTTCCTCATTTTCGCTTAGCGTTCCCTTTTTTTGCGTTATTGCCGAAAGGCATTCGCTTTTAGGGCGTGCGTCGTCTTTTGCTATACAATGCGAGGGGCAGGCAAGGGCGCACTTTTTGCAATGCAGACACTCTCTGACACATGTATTTGTCGCATATTCAAGCCCTAATTTTTCAGGTGATAAGTTTGTTATGCATTCTCCGAGAAATACGAAAGATGAGTATTTTTCGTTTATAAGCAATCCGTTATCGCCTATAAAGCCAAGGCCAGACACGCAAGCCGCGTGCACCTCGTCAATCGGAGAGTGATCGGCAAAAACCTTAAAAAGTGCCGAGGGGTATCTTGATTTTATATATTTTTCAAGTTCTTCAGAGAGTATTTCAACATATTTATGATAGTCTTTTACCGACGCGTAAACCGAGAGATTTACGGGGCGTTTTTCACTTCTGTAAGGAAAGAGCATAACTATTACATTTGCATTTTCGTCAAAGCCGTTTTTTTCGAGAAGATACGGTTTTATTACCTTACATCCGGATAGCGGAATCATCGAAAAAAACTCGATGCCGTGTTCATATAAAAAATTCTTCATTTCTTTTTCCCGAATACCAAAAATTTTGAAATTATGTAGTTGAGTATGATTATCACTATGTTTGATATGATTTTCATAACGAGGTCGTTAAAGAGAAATAAATCGACGAATATGTACATTATGGCAACATCAAGCGCGCCGGTTGCCGCTCTTGATACGAAAAACAGGAGCATTTCTTTTACAAAAATCCTTTTTTCGTAGCTTTTACTTTCGAAAACAACTATTTTATTTGCAAAAAAAGCAAAAAGAACGCTTACAAACCAGGCAAGGACGGTCGAGATAACCGTATTAAGCAATACGGGGTGGGCAAAAATCCAGTAAGATACTACATTTATAAGTGTCGTAAGTCCGCCTACTATAAGATACAGGATTATCTCCTTGTACTTTTTGAAAAAAGCAATAATATATTTCATACAAATCTCCCAAAAACATCTGTATATAATTATAATTCCAAAAGCCATATTTGTCAAGTGAAGCGGAGTGCAAAAATTCATATGTACCAAAACAGATACATGTGCCGTCTTTTTTGGTAAATAGTACTTGAAAATGCGGTTCTTATATGATAAAATATATTATATTGACTGCTTTCGGAGGGTTGTTATGTCTGCAAAAGAATATACGGATCAAAGTATATCTTCGCTCAAAGGTGCCGACAGGGTAAGGAAAAGACCTGCCGTTATATTCGGCTCCGAGGGGCTTGAGGGCTGCGAGCATTCTTTTTTTGAAATTCTTTCAAATTCTATAGACGAAGCAAGAGAAGGATACGGTAAGGAAATAAAGGTAACCGTCTATAAGGACAGGACCATAGAAGTTGACGACCACGGGCGTGGCGTTCCTCTCGATTTCAACAAAAAAGAGGGAAGATATAACTGGGAACTCGTTTATTGCGAACTTTATGCAGGCGGAAAATACGAGAATAACAAAAAGGGCGCATACAAATACTCTCTCGGCTTAAACGGTCTCGGCGCCTGTGCAACGCAGTATTCTTCCGAGTTTATGGATGTTTATTCGTACAAAAACAATATGATGTACGAAATACATTTTAAGAAGGGTGAGCCCGCCTCTGAACTTATGTCGAGGGAACTTGCAAGAGGCGAGAAAAGAACGGGAACGCTCACGAGATGGCGCCCCGACCTTGAGGTTTTTACCGATACTTCGATACCGAAGGAATATTATGTTGATGTTCTTCATAAACAAGCCGTCGTCAATGCCGGGCTTAAACTTATCCTTAAATATCAGATGCCCGACGGTAAGTTTGAAACCGAAGAGTTTCTGTATCAGAACGGAATATCAGACTATATAAATGAAATAACAGAGCAAAAGTCACTTACCGAGCCTGTCCTTTGGGAGATGACGGCAAGGGGGCGTGACAGAGACGACAAGGACGATTACGATCTTGAAGCACAGATCTCATTCTGTGTTTCCAACACGGTAAATATGCTTGAATATTATCACAATTCAAGCTTTCTTGAACACGGCGGTTCTCCTGACAAGGCTGTAAAAAGAGCATTTGTTCTTGAAATGGACAAGTACCTGAGGGCAAACAATAAGTACCTTAAAAATGAGGCGAAGATAACATTTCAGGACATTCAGGATTGTCTCGTGCTTGTCATAAACAGTTTTTCAACGCAGACATCATATGAAAACCAGACGAAAAAATCGATAACCAACAAATTTATAGAGGACGCCCTTTGCGATTTTATCAAAAGACGCCTTGAGGTATATTTTCAGGAAAAGAGCGCGGAGGCGGAACTTTTTGCAAATCAGGTGCTTGTGAACAAACGCTCGAGAGAAAAGGCAGAGAGCACTCGCCTTGACCTTAAAAAGAAACTCGCAACATCGAGCGATATAACGAGCAGGGTGGAAAAATTTGTCTCATGCCGTTCAAAAGACCCGGACAAGAGAGAACTGTATATAGTTGAGGGAGATTCTGCGCTTACCTCCTGCAAACTCGGGCGCGACTCCGAATTTCAGGCAATAATCCCCGTGCGCGGAAAGACGCTTAACTGTTTAAAATGCACATATGATAAAATATTCAAGAGTGATATAATAGTCGATCTTCTCAAAGTAATAGGTTGTGGTGTCGAGGTGAAAACTAAGTCGAAGGACGATATGGCGCCGTTTGATATAAATTCGCTCAAATGGAACAAAATAATTATCTGTACCGATGCGGACGAGGACGGCTTCCAGATAAGAACGCTTATTCTTACTATGTTTTACCGCCTTTTGCCTACCCTTATAAAAGAGGGCAAAATCTATATTGCGGAATCCCCCCTTTATGAAATAACGACCGCCAAAGACAAGATATATTTTGCTTATAACGAGAACGAAAAAGCGGACATCCTTTCAAAAATAGGCAATGAAAAATATACAATTCAACGCTCAAAGGGACTCGGTGAAAACGAGGCGGATATGATGTGGCAGACTACGATGAACCCTGAAACGAGACGTCTTATACAAGTAAATCCCGCAGACGAGTATGAAACGCAGGTGATATTTGAAACGCTCCTCGGCGACGATATTCCCGCAAGAAAGGCGTTTATTGCCGAAAACAGCGCAAAATATATGGATCTGGCTGATATATGATAACCGGACAAGACGAATTTTTTATGCGCAAGGCATTAGACGAGGCAAGAAAAGCTTTTTCCGAGGACGAGGTGCCGGTCGGCGCAGTAATAGTGAGAAACGGCGAAATTGTAGCATCAGCCCATAATACGAGAGAGAATGATAAAAATTCGCTTCACCATGCCGAAATAAAGGCAATAGATGAGGCATGTAAAAATCTTGGCGGCTGGCGGCTTGTCGGTTGTACCGTTTATGTCACGCTTGAACCTTGTCCTATGTGCGCAGGAGCAATAATCAATTCAAGAGTCGAGAGGGTGGTCTATGGAGCGAGCGATAAAAAAGCAGGCTCTTTTGGCACTATGCTTGACCTGACCGATTATCCTTTGTATAAGCCCGAGATCGAGGGCGGCGTACTTGCAGAGGAATGTTCCGCAATTTTAAGCGAGTTTTTCAGAGCCAAAAGATAACACTCAAACGGTATTTTGCGAGGTATTCATATGCTTGAAAATAAATTGGGAATAAAAAGCTCTGCCGAGCTTGCAAAAGAAGAGGAGAGAATAAGCAAGAAAAAAGCAGCAGAACTTTTTGAAAACGGCGTTCTTGATAATCTTGAAGCCGGTAAATTTTCAACCCTGCAAACAATACACAAATATCTGTTTGAGGATATTTATGATTTTGCGGGAAGAATTCGTGACGTAAATATTTCAAAAGGCAATTTTCGTTTTGCTCCTCTTATTTATCTTAAAGCTGCGCTTGACAACATTGATAAAATGCCGCAATCAAATTTTGATGAAATCATAGAAAAGTATGTGGAAATGAATGTTGCACATCCGTTTCGTGAGGGCAATGGAAGAAGCATGCGTATCTGGCTCGATCACATTCTGAAAAATGGGATTGGACGGGTTATCGATTGGAGCATTGTCGATAAAGACGATTATCTTCTTGCAATGGAGCGCAGTCCCGTAAAAGATATCGAAATAAAGTATTTGCTGAAAAGCGCACTCACAGACAAAATAAACAGCAGAGAAGTTTATATGAAAGGCATAGATCACAGTTATTATTACGAGGGATATACTACCTTCAAAACGGAAAATTTGTAAAATCAAAAAGCACGGTTTGAAATCCGTGCTTTTTGCAATTTACTTATGTATGCTTGAGCCGCAATATTCGCATTTACCCTCTCCGTCGGAAAGTGTTACAGGCGCGCCGCAAAACGGGCATGGAACGGATACGACCGTAGGCTTTTCCTGAACGAAAGATTTTTCAAGCGTCTCACCGTTGAATATGTATCCCGGCAGAAATCCGCCAAGTAAAAGATAACGTATCTTATCTGAAATATATTTTCCGTCCTTGCCCGTTTGCTGACACAGGCTTTCAACTGTCAATACATGCTCGTTTTCGATAAGAAAAAGTATGGAATAAAGCTCCCTTTTTGACGCATAGGAAATCCAATAAAGCGGGCAACCGTAAAAGCCGTAAGCCGTAAATACAATGGCAACGACAAGTAACCACGTTATGCCGTTTACCGCCGATATGGGTATAAGCGGAATCCCGACAACCATCATAATTGAAGTGACAAGAGCGATGGCAAACTGATTTCTCAACACTCTTTTCATTTTTTTCATAAAGACACCTTACTTTTTAAGAGATTTTACAAACGCTTCAATTCTTTCAAGCGCCTCGTTTATGTGCTTTACGGAGTAAGCGTAGGATATTCTTGCAAAGCCCTCTCCGCACTCGCCGAACGCGGTGCCGGGAACTATTGCGCATTTTTGCTCATATAAGAGCTTTTCGGCAAATTCATCGCTCGAAAGACCGAACGGCGCAATATTGGGATATATGTAGAACGCGCCCTCGGGCTCAAACGAATCTATACCTATGCTTTTGAGACCTTCGTAAATAACGACTCTGCGCCTGTTGTATTCCGTACGCAACATCTCTATGTTCCCGTCACCGTTTTGCAAGGCTTCAAGGGTAGCAAACTGCGAGGTTGTAGGTGCGCACATTATGGCATATTGATGTATTTTAAGCATCTGTTTTATAAGAGGCTTCGGGGCGCAAAGATAACCGAGCCTCCAACCCGTCATAGCATATGCCTTTGAAAATCCGCTTGCAATTATCGTTCTCTCACGCATACCGTCTATTTCGGCAATCGAAACATGACGCTTTCCGTATGTGAGTTCCGCATATATTTCGTCAGAGAGAATTGCTATATTCGTGCCTCTTATAACGTCTGCAAGAGCCTCGAGTTCCTCACGGGTAAGAATAGCCCCGGTCGGATTATTCGGGTAGGGAAGAACAAGCAATTTCGTTTTCGGGGTAATCGCACTTTTAAGTTCTTCGGGGGTGAGTTTGAACTTGTTTTCAAGCTTTGTCGTAACCGTTACCCCCTTGGCGCCTGCAAGTTTTGCAATAGGTTCGTAGCAGACAAATGACGGTATCGGAACAATAACCTCGTCGCCCGGATTTATAAGTGCGCGTATTGCAACATCTATTGCCTCGCTTCCACCGACGGTTATGAAAATCTCGTCGTGCCCGTCGTAATCGAGGTTGAATCTTCTCTTCAGATATTTTGCAAGTTCACAGCGAACTTCTGCCGTTCCTGCATTTGAGGTGTAATAAGTTTTTCCTTTCTCAAGGCTTTCGATAGCCGCTTCTCTTATGTGCCACGGCGTCACGAAATCGGGTTGCCCGACGGTAAGGGAAACAACATTGTCCATATCGGACAGCAAATCGAAAAACTTGCGTATTCCGGACGGCTTTATTTCACGCACCGTATCGGAGAGCATTTTGTTGTAATCGATCATAACGGCATGTTTCCTCTTTCATCTATTTCCATATTTCCGTAAACAACGCCTTTATCCTTGTATTTTTTGAGAACAAAATGAGTTGCCGTCGAGGTTACAAACTCAATGGGAGCAAGTTTCTGCGCAACGAAATAAGCGACCTCTTTCATCGTTTTTCCTTCTATTAAGAGCATAAAATCAAATCCGCCTGACATAAGATAAAGCGACTGAACCTCGGGATAATTGTATATCTTCTCGGCTATTCTGTCAAATCCTCTGTCACGCTGGGGAGTAACTTTTACCTCGATAAGCGCACTTACATACTCTCGGTCCGTTTTGTCCCAGTCTACAATGGTTTTGTAACCGAGAATAACTCCGTTTTCCTCATATTTTTCAATGGCTTTTTTTATATCGCCGACTTCCTTTGACAGCATAACCGCTATCTGTTCGGGCGTAAGAGTAGCGTCGTCTTCCAAAAGTTTAAGAATTTTATCCATATGAAACCTCCGATAAAAACGCCTTCGGCAAATAACCGTAACGTGAATTTATTTGGAATAAGTATACCATAAAGCAAGCGCTTTGTCAATGATTTTGAAGATAAATAGAAATATTATAAAAAACTCCAAAACCGCCCCGAAAATAAAAATCGAAATAAATTAAAAAAAGCACTTGATTTTTTTGGAGCAATGTGATATACTATCGCAGGAATGAAAAGCACCTACCGAAAACAAAATAAATCATACGGAGAAATCGCGTAGTTGGTCGAGCGCGCACGATTGGAAATCGTGTAACCGGTAACACGGTTCGAGAGTTCGAATCTCTCTTTCTCCGCCAGCAATAAAGCCACGGGTTTTTTACCTCGTGGCTTTTTTGTGCGATTTTTGCAAGCTCAAAATCGTGTAACCGTTTTTGCATGCGATTATGAAAAATCACTTGCAATTTATAAGCGGTTTATGTTACAATGATTACAAGAGAATAAATTGATTTTGCAAGGGGGAGAAAAATGAGTGACAACAACAAGCCTACGCATCTGTTTATACTTAAGGTAGTGGGATTTATCGGCATTTTTGTGGCGATAGTCGGCTTTGTTCTGACATTCAAAGGATTTGGAGATTTTGAACACAATTATTTTATGCTCGGCGGGGCTATGTCCGCTTTGGGAATATTCGTCGGCGTTTCTTGTCTTATTTTAGGTTTCAGACCCGAGATGATGAAGCTCTCCACAAAGACGGCGAAATATATTCAGGAGGAGAATAAAGAGGACCTTACGGATATTGCCGACACGGGCGCCGAAATTATGAGCGGAGCAGTCAAAAAGACTGCAAAAGCAGTAAAAGAAGGTCTTAAAGAAACGAAGTTTTGCAAATATTGCGGGGCAGAGATAGACGAGGATTCAATCTTTTGCAGCAAATGCGGCAAAGAACAGTAACGTCAAAAAATTCATATAAAATACGGGCGGATTTTTATCCGCCCGTATTTTTGTTGGTTTCTTAAAACCTATAGCTTGACAATTTATCGTTAAAACACCAGCACATTTATTTGCTTACCCTCTTTTTCAAAGGTCAAGAAGCCGAAACTGCCTGAACCGCCCGTTGCTTTCAAGGTATAGACAAATCCGGGGTTTTCCTCCGTTCCGATGAGGGCGTTTGCTGCGGTTGTTCCGATTTTAGCGTTCAATTCTTCCGCGCTGCCGATTTTTAAGACAACGTCCAGCGTATGG
>CAMETB010000019.1 GCA_945936265.1 uncultured Clostridia bacterium | reverse complement strand
TATACTTCCGGTCCACCTCGAAATAGAGGATACCAAGGAAACGGTTGCTGCCGTTTTGGTAGTTGACCTTTCGTCGTCAATGAAACAGGCGATGGGAAGCACAACGAGATTTGAGGTCGTAAAAGAGGGCGCAAAGAAATGTGTTGACGCGCTTACCGAAAACGACTCTATAGGTGTCGTAATATTCGACCAGAACTCAAAAATAGCCGTTCCTATGACTCCTATCACCGAAAAGGAGTGGATAAAGGAACAAATTGAAAAAGAATTCAATGAATATTTCTACATAGATCCGTCCGATCCTTCAAAAGGTGTTAAATCATACGGAACAAGTTACATGGCGGCTCTTAAAGAGGCGAACAGTATGCTTTCGGAATACAAGGCAAACGTAAAGCAAGTCGTATTCCTCTCCGATGGCGCACCGTCCGATAAAGACGGCGGATACGACGGAGTTATTGAGCGTATGGCTAAATCCGGAATTGTTACCTGTACGGTAGCGATAGGAAACTCAAAAGGCGAATGGACTGACGAGCTTGAAAGACTGTCGCGTCTCGGAAAAGGAAGCTTTACGATTATAAAGGACAGCGAAGGCGCACACTTGCCGGATGTTTTGTTCGAGATAGCCGAGAGCGCAAAGGGTACTTATATTAATGACCACGAGGTACAACCGGAACAACTTAACGATTCTCCCATACTTACGGGCATAACAAAACTCGATAAGCTCGGCGGATATTTTGGAACGACTACCAAGCTGGAGGCAACAAATGTCATTTCAGTCGAGGACTTGAGACCTATTTATGCCGAGTGGAAGTACGGTAACGGAAAAGTGGCTGTGTTCATGTGTGACTTCGGAGGCAAATGGACAAATCAACTGTTCGACGACAGCGACGGAATCGAAGGTACAAAACTTATAAAGAATATGTTCAAGGCTACGCTCAATGTGACCGTGGCATCGTCAGGTATGACTTTTGAAACGGAGAGAACAGAGGGCGAGACAAAACTCACGGTTGACGTGCCCAAGATTTTGAGGCAGGGCGAGGCGGTTGTTGCAACCGTAACCTCACCGGACGGCGAGACGAGTACGTACGTACTTGACAGGATTGCCGGCAAGAAGTACAGAACAAGAATACAAACGCCGGATGAGACCGGAACCTACCTTATAAATGTACAGATAAAAGAGTCCGCAACGAGCGAGGACTATATCGATGAAGTTGATCTTGCCTCAGTCGGATATTATAACGAGGAATATAATGTCTTTGACGAAGACGGAAAGTCCTTACTTAACGATATATCCAAAGTCACAAACGGCGAGCTTATGGCTGATGTCTCGAACTTCTACAACATCGTACGAGAAGATATGACGGAGTACAAGCACGATATTCAGACGCCGATTGCGATAATAGCTCTTATTCTGTTCGTACTCGATATAATCTTCCGTAACTTCTCAATAAGCTTTAAGAAGAAGGAAGAGAAAATGACGGACGAGGAGCAGATTGCTTCAATGAGAGGCAGATAAAGCCGTACGGTCAAAAAGCGCAGGACGCTTTTTGATAAAAAGTACAACAGATAGCAGGGAATCAGCTCTGAACGCTCTCCCTGCTTTTTGTATTTTAAATCACAAAAATGCGCTGTAATCGGGCAGAAAAATAAAAAATATATAAAAATTTTTACAGAATGAGCAAAAATTTATATATCAAAAAGAAAAAAATAGTCTCATATTTCATTGACAAGTCCAAAATAATATGTTAATATTTTAGTAGAATACGATAAGGAGGTTTTTATTATGAAGAAGGTTATCTGCAAAAAAGTTTACGATACGGAAGCAGCCGAGATCGTAAAAAAGTTTGTAAGCGGAGTATTCGGCGACAGCGACGGATATGAAGAAACTCTCTACATAACTGCAGACGGATATTATTTTCTCTATGAAAACGGCGGAGCAGATTCGCCTCATCCGACCGAGTCGATAAAGAGAATGTCAAAAGCCGCAGCAGAAGAGTGGCTCGCTTCTCACTGATTTTTTTCAAAGTTTCAAGGCGCAGCGAACGTAGCTGCGCCAAAGTTGTATTTCAAGAAAAAAAGGGACGAATGTTTAATCTGATTTAACAATATAAGCGGGCAGCTTGTATTGAATCTTTTTGAGCACTTGGCGGAGGCTTATATGATTGACCGTTTGACAATACAAAAATGGAAGACATCCCTTGCCGACACGATTATGACTGCCGGTGTGTTCGTTATTACCACCGGAGTGTGCTTCCTCCTCGATCACTTCAATGTAACAGACCTCAACTTTCTTATAATTAATGTTCTCGGAATACTTATTACAGCAGTGCTTACGAAAGGCACGGTATATTCGTCAATACTTTCCATTGTGAGTGTTTTGGGTTATAACTTCTTCTTTACAAAACCACGCTATACATTTCAGTTTAACGATAACATGTATATATTCACATTTTTGCTTATGCTTGCGGTCGGAATAATTACAAGTCTGATAACGGCAGAACTGAAACACAGAATGGCACAGATAAGCGCGCTTAACATAGAAAAGGAAAAATTAAGGAGCAATGCCGAAAAGGAAAGACTTAAAGCCACGCTCTTAAGAAGTATTTCGCACGATTTAAGAACTCCGCTTACCACAATGAAAAACGGTGCGGAACTTATTATGGAAAACCCCGATATAAGCAAAGATGACAGAGACGAAATCTTGGGCGATATAGTATCAAAATCAATGTGGATGGTAAGGCTTGTGGAAAACCTGTTATCGCTTTCACGTATCGACAGTGAAAAACTTACAGTTAAAAAATCTCCCGAGGCTCTTGAGGAAATAATTCCGCAGGCGGTAAGAAATGTCTCCGGAATTATGGGAAACAGAAAAATCCACTATGATATGCCCGCCGAATTGCTTCTCATACCGATGGACGCAACACTTATAATTCAGACAATATCGAATATTCTTACGAATGCCATACGCCATACAAAAGACGACGGCAACATATGGATAAAGGTATGGAGTACGGGGACAAATGCGGTATTCCGCTTTATAAATGACGGAAATCCTATAGACGAAAAGGATTTACCTCATATATTTGAAATGTATTATACCTCGGGTGATCGCGGCGGTGTTGGCATAGGTCTTGCAATATGTGAGCTTATAGTGACTGCACACGGCGGAAAGATAGAAGCAATAAATACAGAGGATAAAAGGGTGCTTTTTGAATTTAATTTACCTATGGAGGAAGATAAAAATGGCTGAAATTCTGGTTATAGAGGACGATAAGGCTATACAAAATTTGCTTAAAATTGCACTGAAACAGGAAAACCATGATGTTATAGCAGTATCTTCCGCACATAAAGGGATAGATTATGCCATAAAAGGAACGGTAGATCTTGTTATTCTTGATCTCGGTCTTCCCGATATGGACGGTATAAATGTAGTAAAAACGATAAGGGAATTCAATGAAAAGATGCCAATAATAATAGTCAGCGCGCGTGGCGACGAGCAGGAAAAAATAAAGTGTCTCGACGCAGGAGTAAACGATTATGTTGAAAAGCCTTTTTCCTGTGCCGAACTTATGGCAAGGATAAGAGCGACTCTCCGCTATGCCGCCGCAGGAGACATCATCCAGAATGCCGTGTTTGTAAACGGGGACCTTAAAATAGATTTTTCTGCGCACAGCGTTTTTGTAAAAGATAAGGAGGTACACCTTACCAATCTTGAATACAAACTGCTTTGCGTTCTTGCTCATAATGTCGGTAAAACACTTACTCAGAATTACATAATAACAAAGGTATGGGGCGCCGGAGGTAACGATGCAAACGGTTTGCGCGTATTTATGGCGAGTATAAGAAGAAAAATCGAGAAAGACCCATATACACAGGAACTTATCCGTACCGAAGTCGGCGTCGGTTACAGAATGAACAAGGTATAAAAATACGGCTTGTGAATAAAACACAAGCCGTATTTTGATATTTTACAATAAAAATCATCAGAGAGAGTCAATTATTTTTTTGATTTCCTCTCTGGAATATAAAATGTTTATTGCCGAGAGCATGGCGTTTGGCGTCATGTTTTCGGGCAGATCAATTGCTTTTAATAACTTTTTTCTCTTTTCCGAGCTGTTTTTTGTTCCGCTCATACCGTAGGCGAAAAGATCCGCTTTTGTAAGATTTGCCGACGGTTTTTCAGGGGAAGTGTCTGAAAAAGGTTCAAGAAGTTTTCTTAATTTGTCGGCGTCGGTGCCCTCCACTCCCAGAACTCCTTCTTTTGAGGGGGCTTTTTTGCGTTTTTCCTTGCCCTCTTTTCTCGGCGTATAGAGATTTATTATTTTTTCTTTCGGAAGAAACGTTTTTATGTGCGACCTTATAAGCTCCCCGCCACCGTCAGAGTCCGTCAGCAATATTATTTTCGAGTTTCCGGCAAGACGGCGAAGCAGCAATTCTTTCTCCCTGTCGCTGAAAATGCCGAACCCGTCGGTTGTTATAACCGTTGCGTCAAAGAGAGAGAGTATTTTTATTTTGTCGTATTTGCCCTCGACTATGATAGGGTATTTTATTCTCATATCTCACCTGCACATAAGCGCGCATACAGAGGCTATAAGCCGCTCGGGCGCAATATAGGAAGTTACGTTTGACGCGGATTTTGACGCTATATCGGCGTCACGGCAAAGCTCTGCGGCACGCTCTATTTTCGCGCGGCTTGTTTTCGATATTGCCGTAAGATATTTACCCACGCGAAACTCATGTATCTTAAGCGACGCGGATATTTCCTGCTTGCTCATGCCGAGCATATATTCCCGGTTTATAAGAAACATTTCGGTATATACCTTTATTACCGAAGAGAGTATCGCCATTGGCGGTCGCCTCATTATTTTTTGCCGACGGAGTGTCTCAAAAACGAGGTCTTTATCGTAATCAAGGAGCGCATTGGTAAGCTGAAAATCGTCATATTCCACCGTCTTGCAACATACAAGATCGATAGTATCCGTCGATATGCTTTCAAGGCCGTTTTCAATGGCGTAGGCGCACAGCTTTTCTATTTCGTTTGAAAGAGTCCACATACTGTGACCGCAAATATCGACTAGATATTTGCAAAGAGACGGGTCAAAATTTATTTTCCACCCGGCAAAGTGGCGTATTATCCAGGATTGAAGCCTTGCACTCTGAGGGAACTGAAATTCGACGGGCGTTAAATATTTTGTAAGAGTTTTGTATAAATCACTCGGGGCTTTGGGCAGTCTGCCTTCATTGAAAAGAGAAGAGTCAGCCCGCATTATGAGAACCGTATGCGGATATGAGCCAAGGTCCGAAAGTACGCTTACCATGTTTTCTATGTCTTCCTTTTTCAGCGAATTGAAATCCAGCCCGCGCACCTCGACGAGCTTTTTCTCCGCCATCATCGGCAGTGATGAAATGGCGGAGGACAAAGTCTGTGCAGAGTATTCCTCGCCGTAGATAACTATATGATTGAATTCTTCAAAAGCACCGTCGGTGACAGCCTTGCGCACTTCTTTTGAGTAGGTGTATTTCAGATAATCCTCATCGCCGAAGAAAAGATAGCCGCCGTGCGGATTTTTAAGTTCCGTGCGAAACTCGCTCTCAGTCATAACTTCTGTATCTCCATTCGCAGTACCGTTTTTTGTGCACATGCACCCTTTATTTCAACTACATACATTATTTCGAGAATCCCGTCTGTCAGTATGCGATTATCGACACTCCTCGAATAAAAACAAGCCTCGAAAATCATAACTCCCGTGTCGTAAGCGGATATTTGTCTCTCTCCTTCACGAAAAATTATAGAGGTTGACTGTTCCCCGGTCCTTTTAAGATATATCTCCTTCGGCTTGTCCTTAAAAAAGCTTACCGAGGTTTCGGAGCCTTTCATTCCGTACTCTTCTTTTTCATCATAGGATATTGTTATCTTGCTGTCGCTTATTTCAATGTTTCCGTCATAGAAACATTCCGTAACATCCTGTGCGTTGAATTCAAAATAAGACGCGGGGGCATCAAGGTCGTTTGCAAGCTCACCAAAAAACGATGCGCCCTGATAATCATCCTGCCTTGAAATGAGTTTTATTTTGCATTTCATAAAAGATCCTTATTTTTTGATTATAAGTTCGGGAATTTTGGAACTTACTCTTGCTCCTGCTTCCACACTCTCCGTTATAAACGAGTTACCTCCTATAACGGCGCCCTCGCCTATTACCGTATTACCTCCGAGAATTGAAGCGCCCGAATAAATCGTCACGTTGTCCCTTACCGTCGGGTGTCTTTTTATGCCCGAGAGTATCTGTCCTTTTCTCGGGGAGAGCGCTCCGAGCGTAACTCCCTGATATAGCTTTACGTGGCGGCCTATTTCCGTGGTTTCGCCTATAACTATACCTGTTCCGTGGTCAATAAAGAAATACTCGCCTATTGTGGCACCGGGGTTTATGTCTATTCCCGTTTTGCCGTGGGCGTACTCCGTCATCATCCTCGGCACAAACGGTACTTTTGCAAGATAGAGAAGATGCGCTATACGGTAAACGAATATGGCGAAAAATCCCGGGTATGAGAAAATGATTTCCTCCCGGCTCTGCGCCGCAGGGTCGCCCTCAAAGGTAGCTTGCACGTCCTTTATGAGCATTTTGTGTATTTTTGGCAGCGATTTCATGAAATCGTTTGTTATCTTTTCCGCTTCTGCTTGTTTCCGAACGAGAGAGCAAGAGATACCTGGCGCTTTACCTTCTCATAAATCGATATAAGCATATCGGAAACGAATTTTTCTTCGCCTTTTGCAAGCTCGGCGGCGCCGAAATATGCGGGGAAAAAGAGCTTTCTTATATCCGTCAGAATTTTTATAACTTCGTCTCTGTCCGGCAGAGCCATCTCCTTTGAAAACATGGTAACGTCGGACTTTTCATACGACGCTTCCATTTCCTTTGCTATTTTATCCATATCGATCATAAAATGTCCTCTCCGTTTTTGGTAAACTGTCTTTTCTACATTATACATCGGCACACCGAAAAGTGTGACTTATACGTAAATAATAACACAACCGATTGAAAATATCAAGGATGTATGATATAATTTTATAAAATAAAGCGAATACGGGTGAATTATGAATCTTACTGTTGAAGGACTTATGAATGCAAGAGACCTCGGGGGTATTACGGGGTACGGTGGCAAAAAAATAAAGGCGGGCAGAATAATACGCTCGGCAAATCTCACTCTTCTTGGAAAAGACGGGTGCGATTATCTTGAAAATTACGGTCTCAAAAAGGTAGTTGATTTTCGTACGGAGACGGAAATTGCGTCGTCTCCCGACGCGGTAATAGACGGCGTAGAGTATATAAGATGCCCGATACTCAAGGATCTTACTGTAGGTATAACGAGAAAGGACGATCTTAAAAACAGAGATATTGCCGAGGTAGTGCTTGATCTTGTCGTGTCTATGGGAAAAGGCGGCAGAGCATGGATGTCTGACCTCTATGTGCCGCTTATCTCAGACGATTTTGCACTTGCAGGATACCGAAAGTTTCTTGATGTTATGAAAGAAAACGAAAACGGCGCGGTACTTTATCATTGCACCGTAGGCAAGGACAGAGTGGGTGTGGGTACGTCGCTTCTTCTTATGATGCTCGGCGTTTCGAGAGAAGATATAACAAAGGATTATTTAAAAACCAACGACAGTATGAAAGAGGCAACCGAGGCATCAATGGCGCTCGGCAGAAAAAGAGGAGTTGACGAGGAAATAATCGAAAATATCCCCTATATAAACGGAGTTGACGCATCTTATCTTTACCGTGTTTTTGATTTTATCGATACAGAGTACGGCACATTTGAAAATTTTCTTGAAAAGCGTATGGAAATAGATGAAAAGTACATAGAAGAAATGCGCAAAAACTATCTTGAATAAAACTTTAACAAAATCGGAGGGAAGATGACTTACAGGGAACTTTGCTATGAGTTTTGCGATGCGGGCATAGAGGACTACAAAGCCGAGAGCATGATACTTATAACCTCGCTTTTCGGAGTCACCGACGCCTATGTCGTCGCAAATCCTTCGCGTGATTACGGCGGTAAAGAACTTTTCTCAGCCAAGGAACGCAGAAAAAGCGGAGAGCCTCTCCAATATATAATCGGTAAATGGCAGTTTATGGGGCTTGACTTTTTTGTATCTCCGGATTGCCTGATACCGAGGCAGGATACCGGGATTCTCGTTGAAAAAGCGATAAAAGAAGTAAAAGACGGATACGAGGCAGCCGATTTTTGTACAGGGAGCGGGTGCATCGGCATCTCACTTCTCAAATTCTGCCCGAATATAAAAAGTATGCTTTTTGCCGATATATCCGAAAATGCGCTCAACATGGCAAAAAAGAACGTTTATGCACACGGGGTAGAGCAAAAGAGCGTATTTTTGCAAGCCGATATAATGAGATATCTGCCCGACAAAAAATTCGATATGATACTCTCAAACCCTCCGTATATACCGACAAAGGATATAGAAAATCTTTCAAAAGAGGTAAAAAGAGAGCCCCGTGTCGCTCTTGACGGCGGAGAAGACGGGCTTGATATTATAAAAAGGCTTGTTTCCGACTATACCGCCTTGTTAAAGGACGGTGGCAGTATGTTTATCGAGTTCGGATACGACCAGGGCGTAAAAATGGATAAACTGCTCTCCGAGGCAATATCGGGTGGACTTATATCCTCTTATGAAATCGTAAAGGACTACGGCGGAAACGACCGCCTTGCCGTCATCAGAAAATAAAGCAAAAACCGTACGAAGTGTCGATAATTTACGTCACTCGTACGGCTTTTTACTTATGCGGCTTATTTCGGATTTTTATTCCTGTGCTCCGTCGGTTCCTTCCGGTAATTCGTCAAGCTTGCTCAGTTGCTTTTGCATCTGTCTTGTCCTCGTTCCGACGAGTTCGTCAAGGTTATTTCCTGCTTCGGTTATCTTCTTCTGCGTTTCGGTAAGTGCTTTTGCAAATTTTTCAAACTCTTTCTTTATGTTCGAAAGAAGGTTGAATACCTCGGCGCTGCGCTTGTTTATGATGTATGACTTAAATCCCATTTGTAATGAATTGAGAAGAGCGGCAAGCGTTGAAGGACCCACTATGTTTATCTTGTACTCACGCTGAAGTTCCTCAAAAAGACCGCTGTCTATAATCTCCGCATAAAGACCTTCAAGCGGGATAAACATTATTGCAAAGTCCGTAGTGTACGGCGGATCTATATATTTAGAGGCAATATCTTTCGCATATCTTTTTATCTGGTTGCGCAGTTGCTTTCTGCCCTCGTCTACCTTTTGCTTGTCTCCCTCGTTTACCCCATCTTTTATTGCGTAATAGGATTCAAGAGGAAATTTTGAGTCTATGGGCAAATATATAAATTCATCATCTTTTCCTGTCGGCATCTTTACGGCAAACTCGACGCGCTCCGTCGAGCCTTTTCTGGTAGCCGCATTTTCTTCGTACTGATTCGGGGCAAGTATCTCTTTTATTATGTTTCCGAGTATAACCTCGCCGACAATTCCTTTAGTCTTTACATTCGTCAACACATTTTTTAACGAGCCGACGTCGTTTGCAATACTTTTTATCTCGCCTATCGCCTTGTTTACATTTCCTATTTCCTGAACAACATTTTCAAAAGATTCTTTAAGGCGCGTATCAAGCGTGTTCTTGAGCCTCTCATCGACGGAAGTCTTTATTTCACCAAGTTTTTCGGCATTCTGTCGGCGCAACTCCTCAAGGCTTTTACTTACCGTGTCGTTGATACCGGTGAGATTTTTATCTATACTGTCCGTAAAAGTTTTGAAACTCTCGTTAAGGGCGGATATTGATTTTTCGTTTCTTTTTTCCGCCTCGTCCGTCATATCTTTTAAGGATTTATTCAGCCTGTCGGTAAGAGCCACGTAACTTTCGGAATTGTCCTTCTTCAGCTTTTCCATCTCATCGTTGAGGTTTTTGATATTTTCCTTTATTCCGTCAAGAAAAGCGTCATTTGTCCTCTTTATATTATCGGCTACCATATTGCCGAAGTCGGTAAAGCACTCTTTTATTTTTTTGTCTTCGCTCCCGCTACCTTTCGGCAACTTTATGATAAGAAAAACGAGAAGCACGATTATGACGGCGCAGAGCACCGTAATGACAATGTCCATAAATACTCTCCTTTGCAAAAACTTCTTTTTCTATATCATACCATTCTGAGAGTATTTTTTCAAGTAAAGTGAAAAAAATATTCAAAAAGGCTTTCCTTTGTGGTATACTGTAAAAAGAAAGTTACCTTTTAAGGAGAAAATATGGCTAAATACAGACAGAACAGAATAAACGATGCGGTAAAAGAGGAGGCGGCGCAGATACTGCGTGACGTCAAAGACCCGAGAATTGCGTCCTCGCTCGTTTCGATAACGGCGGCAAAGGTATCGGGCGACCTTAAATATGCGACGATATATTTTTCCGTACTCGGTGCGCCCGAGGCGGAGATAGGCAAAACGTTAAACGGTATGGCGGGCTTTTTCCGTTCGGAACTTGCAAGGAGGATAAATCTGAGGATAACTCCGGCAATAACTTTTAAATTTGACGGCTCGGCGGAGTACGGTGCAAACATTTCTTCGATACTGAAAAAACTCGATATAAAACCCGAGGAGAACGAAAATGAAGAAACTGACTCTTGATGAATTGGTATCAAAACTTAAAGAGAAAAAGAAAACCCTCATTCTCACGCACAGAAACCCCGACCCTGACACACTCGGCAGTGCATTTGCGCTGAAATCCATACTTGAAGCGCTCGGCTCGCCCTCGTTTGTCGCTTGTGCGGACAAGGTGGCGAAGAGACTTGAATTTATAACGGGTGGGGCTTCTCTTGAATATACGGGCGAGGAATACGAGAGGATAATAGCCGTTGATGTGGCGACATCAAAGCAACTCGGCGAACTTGAGTTTCTTGCCGGAAAAACCGATATAATAATAGACCACCACGAGATGAACGATCGCTTTGCCGACTACTATGAGGACATGGGCGCCGCCTGTACCGAGATACTTATGGATGTTGCCGACGCGCTTTCTTTAACCGATAAACTCGGAAAAGAGTTTTTAGCGTCCGTTTATGCGGGCATATCGGGAGATACGGGCTGTTTCAGATACTCCAATACCTCGGAGCGCACCCTTACCTACGGCGCAAGAATAATTAAAAAGGGGCTTATCGATTTTGCCGATATAAACCGCAGGATTTTCGATTCTCATACCATAGGCGAGATAAACGCTCAGAGAATTACTTACGAAAATATGAAATTTTACTGCGGCGGCAGACTTGCCGTAATACCCTTTACGAATGAAATGAAAGAAAGCGGCAATGTAACCGACGAGGATATAGGAGATATAGTCAACTATATAAGGGCAATAGAAGGCGTTTCGGTAGCCGTGTCGTTGAAACAGTCGTCAAAGGACGAAAACAAATTCTTTATTTCGTCGAGAGCGAATGAGGACATAGATGTGTCGGCAGTCTGCGCAAAATTCGGCGGCGGCGGTCATCCGAGGGCGGCGGGTGCGACATTTACGGCAGGCACACCCAAGGAAGCGCTTGAGATTTGCACATCGCTTTTCTCCGAAGCGATAGAGAAGAACGGAAAGTAAAATGGAAAACGATATAAACGGCGTAATAATAGTAAACAAGCACGCAGGCGTTACCTCGCACGATATAGTGTCGAAAATAAGACGCCTCTACGGCACCAAAAAGGTCGGACACACAGGTACCCTTGACCCTATGGCAACGGGCGTTTTACCGATACTCATCGGCAGAGCGGCAAAGGCGGCGGAATATCTCGTATCGGACAGTAAGCGATATATCGCCGGAATAAAACTGGGCATTGAAACCGATACCGAAGATGTAACCGGTAAAATACTGAGGACAAGCGACACTCTGCCGGGTAAAACCGAATTTTTTAATGTGTGCAAAGAATTTGTCGGAGAGATATATCAGACGCCGCCTATGTACAGTGCACTCAAAGTCGGCGGCAAAAAGCTTGTCGATCTTGCGCGAGAGGGCAAGGAGGTAGAGCGCACACCGAGAAAAATAGAGATAAAATCTATTTTACCTGAAGAAGTGTCGGAAAAAGAGGGAATATACACGCTTGACGTGGAGTGTTCAAAGGGGACTTACATAAGAACTCTTTGTGCGGATATAGGCAAAAAACTCGGTTGCGGCGCCGCAACGAACTCACTTGAGCGAACAAGGAGCGGAAATTTCGACATAAAGGACGCATATACGATTTGCGAACTTGAAAACATGACGCCCGGGCAAAGAGCGTCGGTCGTAAGACCCGTTGAAACGCTTTTTTCCGAGTTGCCTGCCGTCACCCTTGACGATTTTTATGCAAAACTTTGTAAAAGCGGCTGCGAAATATATCAGCACAAGATAAAAACTGCCTACCCTGTGGACGAATTTGTCCGCATTTGTGATAAAAGCGGCTTTTTCGCACTCGGCAAGGTAAAGGAATACGAAAACGGTACCGCAATAAAAGCGGTAAAAACATTTGTGCTTTAAAATCTTTTGAGAATATTGACAAGACAACAAAAGTGTTATATAATGTAATCACCGTGAAAAACATGTTCTTTTTTGCGGAATAAAGTTGGGTAAATCCCATCGAAATATTTTAAGGAGAATTTTTTATGTCTTCACGTTTTGAAATCCGTGCAAGAGCAAGAAAGGCTCTCGGCGGGAACATTTTCGCAACCACGTGGCTGCTCGTACTCGTTGCGGGCTTAATCGTCAACGCTATTATGGGCGTTGTAAGTTTCACATATGTAGGACCGTTAATTCTTACCGGACCTCTTTCCTACGGACTTATAAAGGTAATACTCAAAGCCGTACGTGAGCAGGACAGCAAGGTTGAACTCGGCGATTTGTTCAAGGGATTTACGGAAGATTTTGTAGGTAATTTTCTTACGGGACTTCTCGTTACCTTGTTTACGTTCCTTTGGTCGCTTCTCTTTGTGATTCCCGGAATAGTAAAGATGTATTCTTATTCGATGGCACTCTACATAAAAACAGATCACCCCGAATATACTGCCAAACAGTGCATTGACGAGAGCCGCAAGATGATGAACGGTCATAAGATGGAGCTTTTCCTTCTCCAGCTCAGTTTCATTGGCTGGATGTTTGTCGGCGCTCTTTGTCTCGGAGTCGGCACTCTCTGGGTAAACGCATATATGCAGACCGCTACCGCTTGCTTCTATGAAGAACTTAAAAATCAACCCGTAGTTGAGGGCTGATAACTCAATTTACTTATAAAAAATCGGCGTAAGCAATTTGCTTACGCCTTTTGTTTTGCAATTTGTTTTCGGGCAAAATTACAGTAAATGCTTCTCGATAATTTTTGCGCAGTCATATACGCAATCGGCGCAGGGGCGCTTTTTGTAATATTGCTCGGTTCTTTTTTCGGGTGACGTACCATTGTCGGCAGGCAACGCTATACTGAGAAGCTCGGCACAAATAATAGAGCCGTTCTTTTCCTTGAACTCGTCTGCCATTTGACGCACCTTTGCGTAAATTTCCGAGCGGGTTTTGGTATCGCACGCCTCGCCCTTGCTCATTTTAAGTCCGGCTATGAGCGACATTGCCGAAACGGCACCGCAGGTAAGACGCATACGCCCCATTCCGCCGCCAAGCCCTTCCGCAAAACGCACGGCGATATTAGTATCCATACCGAATAAATCGGCAAAAGCACCGACAACCGCCTGTGAGCAGTTGTATCCACTCATAAATAATTCTTTTGCTTTTTCTGCACGCTCGCCCATTTTAACACTCCGATTTAAGATGCCGTAATTTTATACCGCTTTTCTTCCTTTTGATACGCAAATGGAAGAAAAATTTTTATTTTTTAGAATTGCTGTTTGTTCTTATTTCAGTCTTCGTTATATTTGTTTTGATGAGCCTGTCGCTTGAGCCTGTAATGTCCAGGCGGGCGAACTTATCAAGCGGATAATTCGTCTGCCCGATCTTCATCTTGTATTTAAGTATTACGACTACAACGAATACTGCGGCAACCACAACCGCCGCAACTATTCCGATAATTACCGTTATCAGAATCTTGTCCGGCTCGCCGTCTGCTCCGGATGCGAATATAAACGGCGAAAACGTAAAGGAGCAAATAAGAGAGAATAAAAACGTCATTAACTTTTTCATAATATCGCCACCCCCGCTATAATAAGTGCAATAATAGGGGCAAGCAGGAGCGAGGCGATTATGGCACCGAGAGCAAGTTTCCATTTTGATATGGGAAGTTCTCCGTAGATCTTGCCTGTATGTCCGTTCATTGCGTACGTGTAAACCTTGCCTTTTTTGTTCTTGTACGTAAGTATCCATATGGGCATAAGCGAGTAGTCCCAATGGCTCTTTTTAACCTGTACGTTTCTGTCGGTTATGTTTAATGAGGTATATCCGGGCGCCGTACTTTTAAGGAGCGTTTCGGAATATTTGTTTATTCTCTCACGGACGGAATCGGTAAGAGACTCTCTCTCTATGTTGCGCTTCTTTGCCGTAAATCCGGTTAAGTACGTCATAGAGAAGTCCTGTTGAGCCTCGGGCGGATAAGGGAGAACACCCTCGACCATCTTCTTGTCAACGTCGGTAAGAGCAGAGTTTACTATATCCTCAAAATGAATGTTTCCTCTGCGGAAAACGCTGAATATCGACTCCTCGGTGTAATTGTAATTTCCCGACACCCAGGTGCGCACTTTTATTCCTCTTGCGTTTATCTGTGAGTCGGTATCGACGTCGGTTACCCAGAACGGAAAATAAACGCCCGATATTTTATCTATCTGCTCGGGATAAGTGAAATCCCTCGGAACAAACCATTTTTTCTTTGCGAAAGCAAGAAATTTTTCCTTTGCCGCATCCTTGTCGTACTTGAAAGGAATTATCTTGGTGGGTTGTATTTCGCCGGTCAGACGTCCCGAAAGAACTATCGGGTTATGACAGTAATAACAGAAATCCGCCGCCGTGTTTTCGTCGGCTATTATCTCCGCGCCGCAACTCGGGCACGAATATGTATTCATATGTCCGCAGAACTCATCTGCCTGCTCCTGTGCGTTTACGGCTCTCTGATGAGCGTCTGTCTGTTCAAGTTCCGCCTCAGTAAATTCCGAGAGGCAGAATTCGCACTTGAATTCCTGCTTTTCGGGGTCGAAGAGAAGCCCCGCCCCGCAGTTGGGGCATTGATATGTAACGGTTGTCGCGCTCAATTTGAAATTCTCCTGTATTGATTTATTGTTTTTGGGCTTCCGCAAATTTCTTTGCGGAAGCCCTCTTTATCAGATTGTTATATTTTATGATTTCGGTTTACCGCAACCCGAGCAGAATTTGCCCGTGTTCTTCGTTCCGCAATCGGGGCAGAACCACTCGCTGCTCTCAGGCTTTTTAGCGCCGCACTCCGAGCAGAATTTGCCTGTGTTTACCTTACCGCATGAACAAGTCCAGGATCCTGCGGGGGCGGGTCTTTTTGCACCGCAGTCGGAGCAGAATTTACCTGTATTTACTTTTCCGCATGAACAAGTCCAGGAGTCCTTTGAAGCCTGTTCTTTCTCAGCTTGCGCTTTTGCCTGCGCCTGAGCCTGCATTTGTGCCGCATTGGTTGCACTTGCTGCCTGCATAAAGTTGCCTGTTGCACCCATGCCCATACCCATGCCCATAAATGCCGTTGCACTTCCGTTGGCGTT
>CAMETB010000018.1 GCA_945936265.1 uncultured Clostridia bacterium | reverse complement strand
AGGGTGGTATATGGGGTATGACTCGTTTACCTCGGCAAGCACTTCTCCGTCGGCGCTTGCAAGGAGAAGCTTTACGCCGCTTGTTCCTAAATCTATTCCTATATAACTGTTCATTTTGCACCGAATAAGATCTGATTTACAACAGATTCCAGACGCTCCTGTTTCCCGCTTTCGGGATTTTTCAGCGCGCCGAGTTTGTCGGCATATGCTGCAAGAGATTCAAGCGTTGCCCTGCCGTCAACTATATCCTTACCTATACCGCTCTCAAATGAGGAATATCTGTTCTTTCTGAAGCTGTCAATTCTTCCGTCCTCAATGATTTTTGCGGCGTTTATAAGACCGAGGGCAAACGTGTCCATACCGAGAATATACGCTTCAAACATATCTTCGTGAGTATTACTGGGACGGCGGCACTTTGCGTCGAAATTAAAGCCGCCCGTAAGTCCGCCCGCTTTTAATACCTCGTACATGCACATTGTTGCGGAATAAACGTCAAACGGAAATTCGTCCGTGTCCCAACCGAGCAGATAATCGCCCTGGTTTGCGTCTATGGAGCCTAACATACCGTTTATCGCCGATATGCGAAGCTCGTGCTCAAAGGTATGCCCTGCAAGCGTTGCGTGGTTTGCCTCTATGTTCATCTTGAAATCTTTTTCAAGACCGTATTTGCGCAAAAATCCGATAGCGGTTGAAGCGTCGAAATCGTATTGATGCTTCATCGGCTCCTTCGGCTTCGGCTCTATGTAGAAATCACCCGTAAAGCCTATGCTCCTGCCGTAATCGACTGCCATGTGCATAAGTCTTGCTATATTGTCCTGCTCAAAGGCAACGTCGGTATTTAAGAGAGTTTCATAACCCTCGCGTCCGCCCCAGAAAACATAGCCCTTGCCGCCGAGCTTGACGGTTATATCAAGCGCTTTTTTTATCTGCGCCGCCGCAAAGCAATATACGTCTGCGCTGTTAGTTGAGCCTGCGCCGTTCATAAAACGGGGATTTGAGAACATATTGGCAGTTCCCCAAAGGCACTTGATGTCTGTATCTTTCATCTTTTCGAGTATGTAATCGGATATTTCGTCAAGGCGTTTGTTCGTTTCCTTTATATCGTCTGCCTCGGGCACAAGATCTACGTCGTGGAAGCAGAAATATTTAACGCCGAGCTTCTGCATAAACTCAAAGCCCGCGTCAACCTTGGCTTTTGCGTGCTCCATTGTTCCGGGTTTTGCGCCAAAGGACTTGTTTGCGGTACCTCTGCCGAACATATCGGTGCCCTCTGCGCAAAGATTGTGCCACCACGCCATGGCAAAAGGCAGATGCTCGCTCATTTTTTTGCCGAGCACTACTTTGTCCGCATCGTAAAACTTGAACGCAAGCGGATTTTGGCTCTTTGCGCCCTCGTAGCGTATTTTCGGTATGTTTTCAAAAATCTCCATTATTTTTTCTCCTTAAAAAATCACGGTAATCCGGCGATTTGTAAAAAGTCGCCTTATAATTTAATTATACATCAGCTTCTTTTTTATGTCAATATTTTTTACTTTTTCTTACTGTTAGAGTTTAGTTTTTGATTTATAATATGTTCATATGAAAATATGATTGCTTATGCTTTTCTGAAATTATAACCGTAATTTTCAGGGTGTAACCAAACCAATGTAGCTTTCACTTATTCCGTTTTCACTATTACTTTTTACATCAAAATTCTCGGTAGCATGTGCTTATTTGAGTACCCTCTCTTTTCGTTTGTGTAAAGCAAAAAGGACACACGACGGTGTCCTTTGGCATTGTCGCTATTAGTCTAATGCTCTTTGTATTTTAACATCTTTTCAAGATAGATTTTTTTGAATTTATCCTTTGATTCTTCGGAGCGAAATGATCTTGCGCCTTTACCAAGCGGACGAACATAATCTTTACCGTTTTGATAAATCCCGTATTCATCGTAAATTTTGAATTTCAATACTTCAAATTTTGCAAAATCTTCTGTCGAAAATGTATGCGGAGATATCCACAGCTTGCGAAGATTAGGGATATTTATCAAATTGTCTATATTGTTGTCAGAGCACATCGTTGCGTTCAAGGATAGTTCTTTGAGGTTTTTTAATTTGGTCAAAGGATAAAATGAATCAATATAATTCAAACTTTCTTTTGATATCGAGGTGTTTATTCCGAAGTATTCCAAGCTTTCCGCAGTGCCAATTTCGGAAATATCGGTCAAGCGCGGGCTTGCCATATATTCCAACACCTTAAAATGCGGAGTGTGAGAAAAGTCCCAAAAATGAGTCAGTTTTGGGCAGTAGCCGATAACGACGCACTCCAATGATTCAAATTTTTCCAAAGCAAAAAGGTTGTCAGTACGAATATCATCAATAAAAATTGCTTTGACGGTTTGCGGAATATTTGATACTAACTGTATTAGCTCGCTTTGGTCTGATATTTTTCCGACGCACCAAATCGTATCTTTATTTTGAAAATTATCAGTATAATGTCCGTTGCCGAAATATATTCCTACGTCTTCTGTGAAATGCGGGCAATTCTTACAAAGCGTCTTATATTCGGCATAAATATCCCAACGAGAATTTTTCAAAAACCCCAAATCAAGAAATTTTTGAGTGCATCTGACATCCTGTCTGATTTCATAATTACAATGATAATTTAACTCTTCCCCTTTGTAGTCATCGGGAGTTTTCCAATCGCACATTTTACCACCACCCTATATATCTATATTTTAGCATAGAGAACAAACTTTGTCAACAGGTGTATCTGAACAGTTTTTTGGAGATTAAAAGTTTGGGTAGTTCGCTCTTGATTTTTGCAAGGCAATTTGTGCGTGCTTTTTCTTTGTGCCTTGCAAAAATCTTCGGTCATCGCTAAAAACAACTCCCCGAGTTGTTTTCTTAACGCGTAGGGGTTCCCCGAAACGAGCGTGCGAGTTTTGGGGGTGCCACGTGCTTGTTCGACTCCCCTCCAATTACATGCAATACGAAAGGGAGGCGTGAAGCCTCCCTTTCATATTGTCTTTAACATACGAAAAAGCTACACCGTTATTATGATTTTACAATCCAAAAGTTTACTGTGTCAGACTCCTTTATACGAATTCCACGACGATTATATCACATTTACGACATGCAACGACCTCATTCTAACAACGATTATAGGAAACCGAATGACAAAGACACCGAGTAATGGTACTTTTCTCAAAAAAGCTGCTCACTTGTTTTTTATTATATCACAAATCTAGCATCCCTTAACTCATTATTTTTACACAATGTATCAAGTATATCTGATTTGTTATTACTTAATGGAACTATAAATTTCAAAGCAGTTATTAATTATGCCGTTTTGTTCCAATAACCCACTTAACGTCTTAATTGTTGAAAACTTATATCGTATAGTTTTTACTACTCTTTGAAAATATTTATCTGAATACGAATGAGATAACACGTCCAATGCTTTTTTATAAGAAATAAAATCGCATTCTTTTATTGAATACCCTGCATCAATTATTTCTAACAACGAGATTAAATCTATAATATTATCTTCAAAAACTATATCTACATATTTCAAATTATATTTCCCGATATTTTTCTGATTTGACTGTATATTGTTCGTGTATATTTCGGTTTTTTCATCTTGGTATGTTGAAATTCCGATGTCGTTAAACAACTGATATCCGACAAACATCCCTTTTCCGTTTTCGACGTATTCAGTTACTATCAATTCTTCATCAACAACTTTGTCACCAACATAATAAACGCCTTTTGATACAGGCGACAACACCCCCTCAATCTCCAATCTATTTAATATTTTCAACAAAGTCTTATATGGAATCTCTGAAAATACAGTATCTTTAACTTTTGAAACATCCAATATTGTATTGGGGTTCTTTATGCTGTATTCTCTTATCTGTTTCGTAAAACTCAAAAATTTACCTCCATTATTTTCTAATTCTATTTCATCATAACATACTCTGATATTATTAAAAAGCCGACACTTACCTTTTCGTAAAATGTCGACTTTTTATTTTGTCTTTAACATACGAAAAAGCTACACCTACGATACTGTCATTATACTACATTTTTATAAAAAGCGCAAGAAAAACCCGGAGTATATCCGGGCTTATTCTCATATTATATCTGTTCAAGTTTTTCTTCGATTTGTAAGCCGCCTTTCAAAACGATGATTATCGTTTTGTCTTTCATCACTCTGATGTATTCCACCAAACGCCTTACCATAGTATCATTGTATTCCGTAAAGTCAGCATTGTCTGATGATAAGTAATTTTTAATGTTCTCAATCTCCTCACTTACTCGTTCATTAGATTTCAATCGCCCTTGGACAGCTTCAAGTTGTTCTCTTAAAACAACTATTTGCTCACTCAACGATTTTATTTCCTCCATAAAGCGCTTTCCATCGCCTGTTGAGTTCGTTGCAAGTTCCATTGTTTCATCCATTATTTTATTGAGCGATGCTATTTGTTTCTCGATTGCATACATTTCCAACGTATCATCCTGTCCCGTTACGGCGTAAGAAAGATTTGATAAAATCAGACTCATAACATCTTGTCTATCCGTAATCGCCTTATTGATACCTCTGCATATCGCTTGTTTCAATGCTTCATCATCAATAGTTATCGAATCGTAGCAAAACTCTGTTCCGTGCTCCAAGCGATTCAAACAACGCCATACTCGTTTGTTTTTCCCATTGCGGCTATATGTCTTTCTACGGTACGGACTTCCGCACTCTCCGCATATGAGTATGTCTGTCAGTGCAAACTTACCGCTATATTTTCCTTGTTCGGTAATGCTCTTATCAGACGTCTTTCTTACACTACTCCGCCGAGCCATTTCCATTTGTACTCTTTTGAACGTTACGCGATCGATTATTGCGGGATGATTATCTTTCACAAGATACTTCGGCATTTCGCCACGATTCTTCTTCACCTTTTTCGTTATACAGTTCTCAGTGAAGGTCTTTTGCATCAATAAATCTCCGCAATAACGCTCATTAGTAAGAATACTTTGAATGATAGCTTTATTCCATGTTTTGCTCCCTGTTTTCGTTTCAACTCCGTTGCTCTCAAGTTCCGCTTTAATTTGGTCAAGACTATTTCCGTCTAAATACATTTCATAGATTTTACGGATATGCTGCGCTTCTCCCTCAACAATTTCAGGATCACCGTTCTCTCCTTTACGATAACCGAGCAGATTATATCGGAACTTAAAAGTTCCCGACTTCATACGTTGCTGAATACCCCAACGCACATTTGCGCTGATATTTTCGCTTTCGGCTTGCGCAAGAACGCTATACAGACCGATTGCCATTTCATTCTCAGTTTTCAATGAGTCAAGGGCTTGTTCTTCAAAATATACGCCAATCCCTTTCGCTTTGAGTTTTCTGACGTATTTCAGACTGTCAACAGTATTTCTTGCGAAACGCGCTACAGATTTTGTAAGTATCAGGTCAATTTTTCCCTTTTCACAGTCGCGCATCATTCGCATAAAGTTTGTTCTCTTCGTCGCCATAGTTCCGGTTATACCCTCGTCGGCATAAATATCGACGAAGCGCCATTTTGGATTTTTCGCTATTGCATCGGTATAATAGGCAACCTGTGCTTTATAACTTTCAAGTTGATCCTCGCTGTCGGTGGAAACTCTGCAATAAGCCGCAACGCGCAAAAGTCCGTTTTCATCATTTTGCTTTGCAAGTAACGGATTGGCGTCTATTTTTGTTACGATTCTTTTCGCTTGTGCCGGCATTGTTTTCCTCCCTATCTTTTATCTCGCTTCCGTTTATAAACCTAATAGTTATCGTTCCGTCTGCGTCAACAACAATTTTTGAAACAGCCTTTTCGAGATAGTCCGACTCTATCTTATTGTCGATATCTTGTTCTTTGGTAAGCTGCAACACTCTATCCGTATAAGCAAGTCCTTTTTTCTCACGACAAGCCTGAAATTTAAGATTAACGCACTCAAAAATAAGTTTTTTACCCGTATTAAAACTTGGATTCAACGAATTTGTTATACGAGATATTTCATTGGTATAGCGCATAATCTCATTGGTGCGAAAATAAGGGGTTTCTTCTTCATCACGACTTAATATTAGCGGATTTTCTTTTATCTTCTCAATTGCATTTAAGACCGCCGCTATAATATCTTCATCGGCTATGTATCTTTTACATTTACAGTCCGAATGGCATATCCATTTCTCTCGCGTATCCCACATGGATCTTCTATGCAAAAGTTTTCCGCACTGTCCGCAATATACTATTTTTTTCAAATATTCGATCTCAGGAGCACAAGGTTTCTTTTTATATCCTTTTAATATTATCAGTTGATTGGCTTTTTGAAAAATTTCGCTTGAAATTATTGCCGGATGGTTATCCGCTCCGATATATTTTTCATTTTGCAATATCCTTGAAATTCTTCTCTTGTTCCATTCACATTTTCCTTCGGAATATTCCACCTTATCTTCATTCAACTTTTCAACAAGGGTGCGTAGCGAGATCCCGTCCGCATATTGATTAAAAATATATCTTACCACTTTTGCCTCGTTGTCAGAAACAATCAGCTGTCCCTTATCAAGGCAGTATCCATACGTTATAAACCTATTCGCCATTGTTTTCCTCCGCTATATTTACCCTGAACTCAATATCGCCTTTCAGTATAAAACTCAACGATCCATCTTCTTCCGCATAAATCAATTTTACAATTTTCGAGAAAAGATCTTTGTCCATTTCTGTAAGGTAATCGGGGCTTTCATCAATAATTCTTCTTAACTCACGGAGTTCTTCAAGACAAGATTCATCATCGTCACCCTTTATTATTAATTGCCGGCGACTACGTAAATCAGTTATCCTTCCCTTGATCATTCCTGACTTTTCATAGTATGTCACCTCATCAAGTACCCCGTTAGCAAACATCTGTCCATACAGATTGTTCTGTTTTCCGAGAGTGGCAATCTCTTCATCTATTTCTAAAATAGCGTTGTTACCACTGTTTACCTTTGTTTTTAATGCCTGTAACTGCGATATTGTTTCGTCAAGCAACTCTTTCTTGTGATGCTTTAAGATATTATACAATTTCATAAAAGCATTATTCAGTACATTATCCGTATACGATCTTGACAGACATTTTTCAAAGGAAATCCCTTTTTTTGCGCAAGACCAAACATATCCGTTTTGAATTTCCCTCGTTCGGTAAAACCAATTACAGCATCTGCATTTTATTTTCTTGTTATAGAACTTTTTTTCTCGCTTATTCGTACTATAAAATCTTTCTTTTCTTTCTTGCATCAGCCTTTTTACAGCATAAAAGTCCTCTTTGGAAATAATCGCTTCATGTGTGTCCTCGCAATAGTATTTAGGTAACTGTCCATAATTCGATTTCTGACGTAAAGGCAGAATATTAGGAGTATAACTTTTTTGCCATAAAGTATCACCGATATATCTCTCGTTTGTAAGAATATATTTTATTGCGTTATGACTCCAAATTTTATCCGGAGTATCTTCCGATTTCAGTTTCTTGATAATCGAATTTATACTTGCTCCCTGCAAATACAGCGAATATATTTTCCTGACTATTTCAGCTTCTTTCGGAACAATAACCAAATCAAACTCTTTCCATTCATATCCGAACGGATGAGCTATATTGTAATAAGTTCCATCCTCCATTTTCATTCTCACAGAGGTACACATTCTTCGGGAAGCTGACGTTGCTTCGCTCTGTGCAAATGCACTCTTGATATATAGCATCAACTCGGAATTCATCTTCTCCGTATCAATGCGGTCATTCTCAAAAAGAACTGATACACCGCAAGATTTCATAAGACGAATCGTTTCGATACATTCAAGCGAATTTCGCGCAAATCTCGTTACGCTTTTTACAAGCACACGATCTATCTTCTTGTGCTTGCAGTCACGTATCAAGCGTTTCATTTCATCACGCTTTTCAAGCTCCGTTCCCGTAATACCCTCGTCCGCATAAATGTCCACAAGAACCATTTTGTCGTTACTGCGAACAAAGTCTGTGTAATATCTCATTTGAGCAAAAAATGAGTTGAGTTGATCATCTTTGTCGGTACTGACTCTGCAATACGCCGCCACTCTGATTTTTTCCGCTTTTTCGCCCGTCTTTGTCGCTTTGATTACCTGTACTTCCTTGGCGACAGTACTCATAGCCATACCTCCTTAATGATAGTGTATAAAATCCACAGGGATACACCCCATCGTTTCCGCGTTTTTCTTGTTCAGTCGTTTCAGTATTTCCACATCGACTAACTTGTTCAAATACAATCGACGAATTACAGCGACCGATGCA
This sequence comes from uncultured Clostridia bacterium, assembly GCA_945936265.1. Taxonomy (GTDB): domain Bacteria; phylum Bacillota; class Clostridia; order Oscillospirales; family CAG-272; genus RGIG2000. The sequence goes on along the minus strand of CAMETB010000018.1, from coordinate 7,538 downwards.
AGATATATCATTTCGTTTTTTTGTCTTTCTTCCGCGCTTACCGTAAAGTCCTCCTTTCCGATGAAGCGCAGAGAAAATTATTTAGTTGTCAGAAGGCATAGTCACTTACGCTTCATCAATTAAAATTGATTCTTTGTTCGTGTCTATGCCTTCCGCATACACAATTATGTTGTAGTTTCCGTTTCCTTTCTAATCTGTTCTTTCAGGGCTTCGTATCCTGCGAAAATCAACTGCACTTTCGTAATATGGTTTTTCGCCAAAAACTCGTTGATTTCCTCAAACAGATCTCTCGGTATCATCGTACCGAAGTTTCCGCTTGCCTGCTTGCGTTTTTCTTTATTGCGTTCTTCGTAGTTTCTGCGCGCCGTTCTTCTCGGCGTTGTTTCTTTCTTGTCCATACTTGACTCCTTAACCCTGCGAGGTGATGGCGCAAATCAAAACGCCGATTATGTTCATCACAAAATGTCCGACGATAAGAACGCCTGCAAGCGTATATCTTCCGACCGTACCTACAACCTTTCCCGCAACTCTTAATGCTTTCATAGTAATCCTCCGTTATTTGACGTACACGATTTCGCTTAAAATTTCTTCTTCGATCAGTTGCTGCATTTCAGTTTCCCGTTTCAGATTCTCCATAAAATCGCCCGTCTTTCTGAAACGCTCCTGTTTCGAGAGTTTTTCGTACATCGTGTCATAAAGTTCGTCTGCCTGTCTGTCAACACCGTGCAGATATTCGGGAAGATTGGCAATCGTCCAGTCGATTCCTTTATCTTGCAGGTACTGTTTCGCCAAGTTACCGTACTTTCCGTAAACGTGCTTTTCAGGTTTTACGGTTTTCTGATAAATCTTGATTTCTTTCACCGTCAAGCCCTCGTTTGCTTCCGCTTTTCGTAGTATTTCTGCCCTGTTCATAAGTTCACCTCCGTTTTTTGTTTCGTCGTATCAATACGATAGCACGCGATTCCGCATTTGTCAAGCTGTTTTTCCAAAATTTTTTCGTTTTTTCGGTGAAAATTTCAGCTATGATGCGGAATATTACCGTTTTACCCCGCAATCAAAGCCGCAATACCTTTGACAAGATAAGGGCAGGCAACAAGGATAACCGCGATTACAACAAGTCCGATGACGTAGTTTTTAATCATCTTTCTCGCTTTCTCTTTGTCCTCGTTCTTTGCCGCAATACCGAAGAATACGCCCATCACGACGCTCCAAACGCCCGCGGTCGCCAAAAGCACCCACCACATATAAGGCTGATACTGTTCAAACAGATACTCCACATAGGAAGATACCTTTTCGTACTGTTCGCCCATATTCTGCGTGGTAACCGCTCCGCAATTCGTGCAAACGTAAGTACGGATATTCTCGCCGTCTACAACGGACGATTCCGTAAGTTCAAAGTTATGCCCCGTAGCCGGGATCTCCGTATAGTATTCGTCGCCGCACTTCTCGCAGTGGAAGATTCGATCTCCCGCCGTTTCGCAATGCGGTTCTCTCACGACTCTTGTGGTATAATCGTGACCTGTCGCTTTTACCGTATCGGTCAGATATTCGTATCCGCAAACGGTACAGGTATGAAGCTGTCCGCCGTCCTCCGTACAGGTCGCCACCTTTGTAGTTTCGGTATATTTATGACCGAGCGCCGTCCGAACGTCCGTTTCGTAAGTATCGCCGCAATTCAGACAGGTATGCTTGATACAACCGTAAGTCGTACAGGTTGCCTCTATCGTTTCGACGTCGTAGTTATGTCCGAACGCAAGTTTTACGTTCCCCTCGTACTCATCGCCGCAACTCGTACACTTAAAAACCGAATAGCCCTTTGTCGTGCAGGTTGGCTCAACGATTTTCGTTACGACGTAATTGTGCGTAATAGAAAACGTCTTTGTCGTGGACAGTCCGTATTCGTTCGTTACCGTTACGGTATAACTGCCTTCCGTCTTGATCCAAGTTCCTTTGGTATAATCATCTCCGTTCAGCGTTGCCGTGTTGCCGTTCGTCCAAGTGATATAGACGGAATTGTCCGTTCCCGATTGTTCTACCGTCGGATCGGGATACACGATTTGAAGGTCAATCCAATAGGTTTGGCTTCTGTTTCCCAAATCATCAACGGCGTAGAAATAATACTTTCCGTTTTCGCTTTCAAGCGTCGTCGAATAGGACGACGTTCCGGCAAGTACGTAACTGCTGCTTGACGGCGTTTTGTAATACAGCTTTACGCTTCCGCTGTCATCGCTTGCCGATACGGTAAAGCCGAGTCCGTAAGTCGAATAAAACTCCGTCTGCAAGCACCCGAGAATCGGCGCAGACTTGTCGAGAATAACCGTGTAAATCATCGAGAAATTCCCCGCGGCGTCAGTACAATAGAAACTGTACGTGCCTTCTTCTGCGAGCTGGCTTCCGCTCGTGTAGGATTCGTAGCCCGACGATGAAGGGGTTTGAACGTAAATGCTTTTGATTCCCGACATCGAATCGCTCGGCACAAACTTAACGTAGTTGGCATTGGTTTTTCCGCCGCTTGCGACCGTCGAAGTTCCGCCGTATAGCGTTCCCGTCGGTTTTACGGTATCAAGACAAATCATAACCGTTTCGGATTCGTTTCCCGCATTATCAAACGCACGAAAACGGTAAATGCCGTTTGTATCCGTGGTCTGAATCAGCGTACCTGCTGCATAAGTTTCCCATACCGTACTGTTCGGCTTCTTGTACTGCATATAAGCGATTCCGCTCAACCCGTCGCTTGCCGTATATTTGAACGCTTTATTGGTCGTAGTCGTAACCGTCGTTCCGTTACTGTCGGTAATTCTTCCCGTCGGAATCGCCGTATCGAGATAAATTGAACTCACCGCAGAAGTGTTTCCCGCATTGTCCACAGCTCTGAACTGATATAAGCCGTTCGTCGCGCTTGCGGAAATGGTCGTACCCGAAGAATAAGTCGTCCACGAAGAACTGCCCGGCGTTTTATATTGCAGGTAACTCACTCCGCTCCCCGTATCCGTTGCCGTATAGGAAAACGCACCGCCCGTGTAACCCGATATTGCCGTACCGCTACTGTTTTTTATCGTTCCCGTAGGCGCGGCGGAATCAAGGTAGATCGTTTTCGTATCCGACACATTTCCTGCCTTATCTACCGCCCTGAACTGATACTGTCCGTTCGTTGCGGTTGAAGCAATCGTTGTACCCGAAGTATAGGACAACCACGAAGAACTACCCGGTTTTTTATATTGCAGGTAGCTCACGCCGCTCCCCGTATCCGTTGCCGTATAGGAAAATGCGCCGTTTGTGTAACCCGATATTGCCGTGCCGCTGCTGTTCTTTATCGTTCCCGTGGGCTTTGATGTGTCGAGATACAAATAATATGTACTTGAAGTATTTCCCGCCTTATCCTTGGCGTAGAAATAGTACAACCCGTTTGTTGCGGTCGATGAAACCGTTGTGGAAGTACCTACGTTTGAATAGTAACTGTTGCCCGGCGCTTTCATATAAAGCGCTTCCGCACCGCTCCCTGAATCGGAAACGGAAATATATGTGGAAGCGTTTGTATATTTCCCGGTCGAAGAAGTCGATGCGCCGTTGATTGTCGGAGCCGTAGTATCTACGACGAATGAGGACGAAACGTCCATACTGTACCAAGCGTATGCTCGTGCGTTCGGATTCCATCCCGCACCCCTCAAAGAACAGGTGAAATTATATGTACCGTCCGACAAATTCGACAGCGTATAATTCTTTCCTGACTGAGAACCTACGGTCGTTCCCGAACTGTTGGTTACGCTCATCGAATAACCTTGTATCGACGCGTCAAGCGTAATTGTGAGCGAGTTGCTTGCTATCGCTCCGCCTTTGGTAAGATTCGCCGTACCCGAAGTGGAAGAACCGTAAATATAGAATTTTACGGTCGTCATACTTCCGTTGTCGCCCTTTACGCTTGCGGATAAAACGCCCGTTCCCGAACCGTCAGCCGATTTAGACGTGTTATAGTTGTAATAGTGCGTATAGTCATACGCCAAGGTATATTTCGGCGTTGTCGCCGCATACGCCGTGTTTGTCGTCGCCATTGCCAAACACAGACTGATACAGAGTGCGAATACGGCAAGACACAGCCACCTTGCTATGCCTTTCAGTTTGGTTTTTACCACTTATTTAACCTCCCCTTTTTGATAATTTTCGCCCGTTTTCTCCTCAAACAGGCTCTTGATATATTCTCCCGTCGTGATTTTCACGCAGGTGCGAAGTTCCGTAGAACCGACAAAGAACACCTGTCCCGTAACCGCCGATATAATCATTCTCTGCTCGTCGCCGTTGAAGCTGTCGCCCGCCTTGTAAACGTCCAAAACGTCTTTCATGTCGGGCGCGCTTAATTTGAAAATAAACGTGTACTGCGAGTTTTTGAGAATGGCGCTCGTCTTGCTCCTGAGTTCCTCGTTTGCGTTCCAGTCCGCAATGTTTTGCGTGGCGGGAATAAATCCGCCGTTATATTTTCTGATACGCTTACTCATCGAAAAGAAAAAGTCCAAAGCAATCGGAAATTTCGCGTCGATGAAAAGATGTGCTTCGTCGGCGATAATGAGCGTCCGCAAGTTTCTTCCGCTCTTGTTCGCTTCTCTCGCATTGATGACTTCCTGTTCGATAAAACGGAAAACAAGCAACATCTGCGCGTTCGCCACCGTATTGTTCTTATTTGCAAAAAGCGACTGAAAATTGAAGTCGATAAGGTTTGCATTGACTTCGAGCGTGGACGGCGCGTTCCAAATGTCCGAATATCTGCCGTTTACAAATTTCTGCAAGTACAGTTCCGCCGTGCGCATATCGCGCAAGGTCAGATTGTCCATTTCCTCCTTGTTCTTCTCCTGCAATACTGCAAGCAAGTCGGAAAACAAAGGAAAGTCCTCTGCTTTGAAGTTCGTGCAGTCGGTCGTTTCGGTGATGCCTTTTCTCTCATACGCTTCCACGACGAGATTATTGATGAGTTCGATAACGTCCGCGCTCGCGCCCACAAGAACGATTTTGAAGAAACTTTCAAGCATTTTCAGGTGCGTATTGAACGTAACCGCAGGCTCGGCGGGCGTTCCGTCCTCCGTCAGTATCTTATAGATATGGAAAGGATTGATTCTGCCTTCTTTCGCGTTGCCGACGTCTATCAGATTGCCCGACAGATTTTTTGTCAAGGTCAGGTACTCGGCTTCGGGATCGAGAATGATTACCCTCGTATCGTTCGCCCATTCGTTTGCGATGAGCGACTTTAAGAAGAACGATTTGCCCGAACCGGACTTACCGATAATCATACCGTTTGAGTTCTGATACAGGTTGCCGCGTTTCCACATATTGAAGATGAACGGATAGCCGTTCGCTTTGTTCTCTCCGAGCATAATGCCGCCCTCGTCCATAACGAACGTTCTCACGAACGGAAATACCGCCGCCAAGCTGGAGCTGTTGATGCCGCGCTCGTATGTTTTTAAGGTGGAAACGGGAGAGATTGCCGACGACCTGAACCCTTCTATCTGTAAACCGTAAAGATTAGACGGCTTGAAATTGCCCGTCATAACGTTTCTGCGCACCGATTTCTTGTAATTCTCGTCGTCAAGATAGTTGTACGCCGTAATGGTCAGCGTAACGTCCAAAAGCGATTCGTTTTCCGTTTGCAGACTGTCGAGAAGCGCGTGCATCGTTTCCCTGTGCGTTTCCGCGCTGTTCGCTTCGCTTGCCTTTTCGGACATTATCTGTTTGGTTTCCATTTCCCCGATACACTTGTCGATACGTTTGATTGCCTTAAACTTGTCCACGGGCTTAACGTGCAGAACGACTTTCGTATTCGGAATGTTATAAAGGTCTGCTCCCCAAGCGTTTTTTACGCGCAACGGATAATCCGCTATGGCGAACACCGCCGCTTGCGTTCCGTCCACCGTGTACGAGTTTGCCTTAAACTCCACTTTTTTCGGTTTCACCCAAGCGAGAAGGTCGCTGTCCGCGACTTCCTTTATCTCCCTTTCGTCAAAATTGCGGGAGAAGCTGTATTTCAGGAACACCGCCGTTTCCCGTTTTCCGAGAAGTTTGGTATTTAAGCCGCATTTGTTTATCTCGCTTGCCACGTTTATCGTCGTGTTTTCAAGGTCGAGTTCGTTCTTGCCGTACACCACTATGTAGTAATCCGAAAGATACTGCTTGCGGATGTTATTCATCTTGTCGATACGGTCGATGCGCTCCTGTAAAATATTCTCCTTTATTTCTTTCACGCCGTTCTCGTCCACGCTCTCCTTAATACTGCCGAGCCGCGCGAACAAGTCCTGCGCGAAACAGTCAAGATTTACGGGACGGTCAATCTTTACGACGTCCGCTATTTGCGTTCCGTCAAGCATTTTCAGGGCGTTTGCAAGATACCCTATGTCGATATTCTGCTGTTCGACGTCCTCGATGCCGAAGTTCTTTTGTCCCACTTTAACGACTCTGCCGAAATAACCGCCCCCGTATTCGATCAGTCCGTTTTCTTTTATGTCTTTCAGGTCGATAATCGCGTCAACCCGTTCTTTTGCCTTGCTTGCATTTTCGGTATAGACCTTTTTTGCAAACAGGAATTTTATGTTCTCCAAAATACACGAATAGAAGATGCCGTCCTGCGTAGGCATAAACATTACGACGGCTATCAGCCCCATAATGACCGCAAACGCATAACTTCCCGACGTGATTGCCACGAAGATGATTGCAAGCACGACGAGCGCAACGATTACGTCCGCCATCGAATAGCATTTCCATACCGTGTTTTTTACTTTGATTTTCTTCGGAATAATTCTCATTCTGTGCTTTCACCTCCGCTATCCGAATTTTCCGTTGTTTCTTCGCTTGTTCCGGTCGATGACTTTTCTTCGGAATATTTATCCGAACTGTCGCCCCCGCCTTTTCCTTTTTTGTGACCTGCTATCGTTTTCCCGATTCCGACGCCGCCGTGAATAATCTTGTGCGCCAACCCGAACGTTGCCGCACCGACCATGCGCGAGCCGTAGAACGCCGAGCGCAGGAAATTTCCGCCCGCGTGCATATCGTCCGCTTGTCCGAACAGTTTTGCAAACAACGCCTGCCCTGCCGGGATTACCATTGCGCCGCCCACGATCATAAAAATTAAGAACATTGCGTTCCCGAATCCGCTCACTCCGTCGATGTGCATTTTGGTTATCATCGGCAAAAGCAAAACGAAGATATTGACCGAGAACACCGTGCCGTAGGCAAGGACGATTTTCGTAATGAACGTTTCTCTCCAAACCTTGAACCTCGAGCCGTCGTCAAGCGAAAGCGTTGACATCGAAAGCGGCATTACAAAGTACATAAAGATAATTTCGTACACGCGCTTTGCAAGGTTCAATATCGCCACGATAAGAGAAATCGCAAGCGCGATACCCGCGATCAGCGACGGCAGATACAAGAATGCGTCGGGATTTACCATGCCGTTGTAACGCCATTCGTCAGGGAATACGAAACCTGTCGTGTAGTCCCCGAAAATCTCTCTCACTCCGAGCCGTGATATATCAAACTCCGACACCGAATAGCCGTTTATC
>CAMETB010000017.1 GCA_945936265.1 uncultured Clostridia bacterium | reverse complement strand
GGGAGAACTTTACCAGGCAATTATCGACAACAGGAGCGAAGCCGATATCGAAGAAATAGCCGAGTTTTACGACTATCTCGAAATTCAACCGCTTTGTAATAATAATTTCCTCGTTTCCGAGGGCAGAGCGACAGTCGAGGATCTTAAAAACTTTAACCGCAAAATAGTTGCGCTCGGCGAAAAACTCGGAAAACCCGTTGTCGCTACCTGCGACGCCCATTTCATCAATAAAGAAGACGAAATATCGAGAAAGATACTCCTTGCGGGACAGAAATATAAGGACGCCGACCGCGACGTCGGAATATATTTCAGAACGACGGAAGAAATGCTTGCGGAATTTGAATATCTCGGCAAGGAAAAGGCGTATGAGGTCGTAGTCGAAAATACCAACAAAATTGCGGATATGATAGACTATGAAAACATAAGACCTTTCCCGAAAGGCACTTTTACTCCACATATGGATGGCGCGGAAGAAGATCTTCAGAAAATGTGCTGGGACAGGGCAAAAAGCATGTACGAGTTTGAGGGCAAAATTCCCGAGGAGGTTTCCTCCCGCCTTGATAAAGAACTTACCTCGATTATCTCGCATGGATTTGCTGTCCTTTATATAATCGCACAAAAACTTGTCGGGTTCAGTGAGAGCAACGGCTATCTCGTAGGGTCGAGAGGCTCTGTCGGCTCCTCCTTCGTCGCCACTATGGCGGGTATTTCCGAGGTAAATCCGCTCAAGCCTCATTACAGATGCCCGATGTGCAGATACAGCGAGTTTATAACCGACGGCAGCGTAGGCTCGGGCTTTGATTTGCCGAGCAAAAACTGCCCCCACTGCAACTCTCCTATGGTACAGGACGGGCACGATATTCCTTTTGAAACTTTCCTTGGCTTCAAGGGAGATAAATCACCCGATATAGATCTTAATTTCTCGGGAGAGGTTCAGGGAAAAGTCCATAAATACACTGAGTAACTTTTCGGTGCGGCAAACGTCTTCAGGGCGGGCACAGTCGGCGCGGTTGCTGAAAAAACCGCTTTCGGTTATGTCGCGAACTACATGGACGACCATCAGGTGAATATAAACAAAGCGGAAATATCAAGGCTTGTTAAAATGTGTACCGGCGTCAAGAGAACGACGGGGCAGCACCCCGGCGGAATAGTTGTTGTACCGAAGGAATATGAAATATACGATTTCTGTCCTGTTCAGCACCCTGCCGACGACGTAAATTCCAATATAGTGACAACGCATTTCACGTTTGAATATCTGCATGATACCCTCCTGAAACTTGACGAACTCGGGCATGATGTTCCGACGAAATATAAAATGCTCGAGGAATATACCAATACGTCCGTACTTGATGTTCCGATGAACGACAAAGATGTCTATGAGCTCTTTTTATCCACAAAATCGCTCGGAGACGAGAACTTGTTAAAAGACTTAAAGTGCGAGGTAGGAACTTTCGGACTCCCCGAAATGGGAACGAAATTCGTTCAGCAGATGCTTGTTGACTCAAAGCCGAAAAACTTTGCGGATCTTTTGCAGATATCCGGTCTTTCTCACGGTACTGACGTATGGCTCGGCAATGCGCAGGATCTTATCAAAAACGGCACCTGTACGATTTCCGAGGTTGTGGGAACGCGTGACAGTATTATGCTTTATCTTATTTATCACGGACTCGAGAAGGGAACTGCCTTCAAGATAATGGAGGACGTACGTAAGGGCAGGGGAGTAAAGCCCGAATATGAGGCTGCTATGAAGGAAAAGAACATCCCCGATTGGTACATAGCTTCCTGCAAGAAAATAAAGTATATGTTTCCGAAGGCACACGCCGCCGCATATGTTATATCCACAATACGGCTCGGCTGGTATAAGGTGCACCGTCCGCTTGAATTTTACGCCGCGTTTTTAAGCGTCGCGCCGGGCGGGTTTGAGTCCTCTATGGTTGCAAACGGCAAAAGAGGAGTTCTTAACCGAATAAACGAGATTGAGGCAAAGGGTAACGACGCGTCCAAAAAGGAAAAAGATATGATACCCGCTTTGCAACTTACTTATGAATGTCTTGCAAGGGGTATTGAGTTTTTACCCGTTGATCTTATGAAATCCGAAGCGTTTAAGTTTCTGCCGGAAAACGGTAAGATAAGGATGCCGTTTTCGCCAATTGCGGGAATAGGAGAAAACGCCGCCGAAAAGATAGCGGAGGTAAAAAACAGCAACGACGTCTGCTCGATAGAAGATTTTCAGCAAAAGACGCAACTTTCCAAAACCGTTATAAAGATTCTTGAGGAAAACGGAGTTTTTGCAAACCTGTCAAGGACAAATCAGTTATCAATATTTTAGCAGCAAAACGCACGGAACTTTGTCCGTGCGTTTGAATTTTATATGTATAAGTACAGATCATCGCCTGCTATCGTCTGCAAAGCGTCGAATAACGGAGCGTAGTAATCATCGTTTAAATCTTCATATCTGTCCGGAGAAATAACTTTTTCTATCATTTCTTTACTGCAATCCGTAATTTTAATATGACCGTAAACAGAAAGTATGAATCTGTCATTTATATGATAAAGGACTATTTCGTCTTTTGATGAAATTGCAGGTGCAATTATTTTTTCAGGAGTAGTCCTTATAAAGTTTGCAGGGATAAAATCATTATATTTGTTTCCGCATACAATAAATACGCGTGTACAGCAATCAAGGCTTCTTCGTTCACTGAGATTTTTAATCATATTCTGAAAGTTTTCATACGGAGTACGCGTTTTCTTTTTCATGCTCTCAAAGCGCACTATAACATGACCGTTCGGGCTTATTGAAATTATGCTGAAAGACGCACTTTTTTCTTCTATGTACATACAATGATATTTGTCGGACAGTGTAAATCTGGCTGACCTTCTGCCCGGCGCGTTTTCCTTTTCGTACCTGGATTCGATAACTCCGAGACTCAGAAGATATTTCGTAATTTCTGAAATAGTTACAAGACTTATTTTTGTATGTTCATATATCTTAATTGACGTATCGTTACCTTGCCTTATTGAAGAGAGAACCGATAATGCATTTTCTCTCCGTATGTCATTCTGCTTCATTGAAATCACCGCCTGAAATAAATTATAGAAAAATATGTAAAGAAAGTCAATAAAATTTTTAAAAAAACTTGCAAAAAATCAATAAATATTGTATAATATCAAGGTGCGTTGGCACCTATATAATTAACGGAGGCAAATAATGCTTGAAAAGATAAAAGAAATCGTATCGGATTTTTCAAAAGTTGATAAGGAGAAGATAACCGAGGATACAAATATAGCCGATCTCGGCGTGGATTCTCTTACCATGCTGAAAATAATAATGGAACTTGAACATGTGTTTAACATACATTTTGAAGATGAAGAAATAGTGGAAAGCCGCACAGTTGCAGATCTCGAAGAAAATATTTTGAAAAAGAAATCCTGATAAACGACACATATCGCACCGTTTTTCCACGGTGCGATTTTTTATGAAATTTTTTTATAAAATCCTGTTGACAAACATATTAGACAAGTGTATAATATAAGAGCGTCACAAAAAAGAAAGGAAACGGATATGGACAATGCAAGGAAGTTACCGGAAGCCGAGTTCGATGTGATGGTCGCACTCTGGGGAAGCAAGTCCTCACCGGTAAATACGTCTTATCTAATGGAGAATGTCGGAAAACAAAAAGGTTGGAAGGCTCCTACACTGATTTCATTTCTTACAAGGCTTGAGGAGAGAGGATTTATCCACTCCGAAAAAAAAGGAAAGGAAAGATATTATTACGTCGATGCCGTAAAAGACGATTACATACGCGGCGTAACAAAGGATTTCCTTGATAAGTACCACGGCGGGTCGTTTGTAAAAATGATGGATTTACTCTACGGCAAAGCGTCGCTCTCCTCCGAAGAACTCGATGAAATGCTAAAATGGCTTCAGGAGCAATACTGATGAGAAATCTCGACATGACAAAAATTCGGGTTTGATGAAGAACATTTTATATGTGTTCTTCATCAAGCAATCGAATTTCGGCACACTTTGTGACGGTTGTGCGCATTATGATACGATTTTTTTGAAAAAGAGGCTTTTTTCCGCCTCTTTTTTGTTTTTTCTATTTATTTTCGTAAAAAAGTATGCTAAAATATAAAAAAATGTATCGGGAGGGAAGGGCGATGTTTAAAATTTTCTCAAAGGTTGCAAAAGCCGTCGGAAATTCGCGGATCGGATATGTATCTGCCGTTGTGCTTTGTGCAGGAAATTCTACAAGGTTCAAAAACGGCAGCGAAAACAAACAGATGGCGTCTGTCTTGGGAAAGCCCGTTATCGTCCGTACGCTCGAAGCGTTTGAGGATTGCGAGCCGATAAAGGAGGTTGTCCTCGTTGTCGGCAAGTCTGATATAGATAAATACAGAGAACTTGTTATAGAAAACGGGTTCAAAAAGGTCAAGGCAATAGTGACGGGTGGAAATACCCGTCAGAGTTCGGCAATGAGGGGATTTCGTCACATTTCCGAAAAAGCGCGTTATGTTGCAATACACGACGGCGCGCGTTGCCTTGTAACCCCTTCGATAATAGAGAAGGTTCTTGACGATGCGGTTGCATACGGCGTCGCTTCGGCTTCATGCGTCGTTACCGATACTGTAAAGAAAACAGATGCAAAGGGGTTTGTCTCAAGAACATTAAACAGAGAAAAAATAAGATGCGTTCAGACTCCTCAGATATTTCAGAAAGATATTTATACTTCGTGCGCTTACAAAGCCAAGGAAAAAGGCATTGTGGCAACGGACGACTGTATGCTTGCGGAGGCATTCGGATTCAGGGTAAAACTTACCGATACGGGCAGAGAAAACATAAAGATAACCGTATCCGACGATATTTCGCTTGCCGAATATATTCTTCATAAAAGAGGGGAAAAAGAGCAATGAGAATAGGACACGGGTACGATGTTCACAGATTTTGCGAAGGAGATTCCATTACAATCGGGGGTGTTATAATACCGTTTTCAAAGGGCATTCTGGCACATTCCGACGGTGATGTTTTGGTACATGCCGTCTCTGACGCTTTGCTCGGTGCTTCGGGTGAAAGGGATATAGGTTTTCATTTCCCGGATACAGACGACAAGTACAAAAATATAGACAGCATGAAACTGCTGTCACGGGTAAACGAGATAATTCTTGAAAAGGGGTACAGGATAGAAAATATAGACTGTACGATAATAGCGCAAGCGCCGAAGATGTCACCGCATATAATGAAAATGCGCGATAACATAGCGAAAACGCTTTGCATAGATCCCGATCTTGTGAACGTTAAAGCGACAACCGAGGAAAAGCTCGGTTTTACCGGCAGGGGTGAGGGAATAGCCGCTCATTGCGTCTGCCTTCTCTGGAATAAGGAACGGGGCTGACATATTTACATCCTATAATTTGACTTTCCACTCCCGTCCCCGATTCCATACATTAATCATGTCTCTTTAACATAATACTCATAGCGTGCCTTTTGTGACACAAAAAAACAAATAGCGACAAAAGAGGTCTTTTATGAAAATTTTATCCCCGTCGATTCTTGCTGCCGACATGCTGAATATCGGCAGTGAAATCAAAAAAATAGAAAAGTCAGGCGCAACATATGTTCATATAGATGTTATGGACGGCGTTTTTGTACCTAATATAAGTTTCGGCATGCCTGTTATTTCCGCCGTTCGCAAGTGTACCGATCTTACTCTTGATGTTCACGCGATGATAACAAAACCGGAGAGATATATCCACGATTTTGCCGCATGCGGGGCTGATATAATAACATTTCATCTTGAAGCAACCGATAAAGAGGGTGTATTGAAAGCAATATCGGAGATACGCAACGAGGGAAAGCAGGTCGGCATCTCAATAAAGCCTAACACTCCGGCAGAGGAGGTTTATCCATATATAGAACTTGTTGATATGGTGCTTGTAATGACTGTAGAGCCGGGGTTCGGCGGGCAGAAATTTATGCATGATACAATGAGCAAGGTAGAAAAAATCCGTTCTTATGCGACAAAAACCGGAAAAGAACTTAAAATCGAGGTCGACGGAGGAATAAATGCCGAAACCATAAAGATTGCAAGCAACTCCGGTGCCGATGTCTTTGTACTCGGAACTTCATTTTTTAAAGGCGAAAACCAACCGGACGCGAAAGAATTACTTTCGGGGCTTTGATATGAAGGAAAAAGTTGTTTTGGCTCTTTCGTGGGTATGCGTTTTTATATCTATGCTCATGATATTCAATTTTTCAAGTGAGGACGGGGAAAAGTCTTCTTCGACAAGCCAGAAGGTAGTTGAAAGCGTCCTCGGGATAGTAATGGATAAGGAAGACATTACTCCCGAGGTTGTTCATAAATATCAGTTTCCGATAAGGAAAGCCGCGCATTTCGGTATATATATGCTCCTTGGTTTTTCACTTGCATGCGCCTACAGAATGACTTTTAAGAATAAGAAGTTTTTTCCATATATCATTTCGCTTCCGACGGCAGCACTTTATGCGGTGACCGACGAGTTACATCAGAAATTTACTTTCGGTCGCACTCCGTCTTTCAAAGATGTACTTATAGATTCAGCAGGCGCATTTACCGGAATTTTAATCTATGCGCTTTTCATATTCCTGTTCCTTTATTTTCAGACAAGAGCGGATAAGCGCCGCGCAGAAAAAAATATTGCCGATTAAAATAAGCGTCCCATTATCTGGGGCGCTTATTTTTTATGATATCGCACAACGCTTCGTAAAGGGAATAAATATCGGCAGGTTTGTTAAATACGCCTATTCCGACTCTTACCGCGCCTCCGTCTCCCGTATTCATAAGTTTATGGGCGCTTGGAGAGCAGTGAAATCCGCTTCTTACACATATATCTCTTTTGTCAAGTTCCGACGCAACCGTGGCAGATGAAAGATTTTTTACATTGAACATAAGAGTGTTTCCGGGATAATCGTTCATCTTATAAACGGTTATCTCTTCCTTTTCGGATAATAGGTCGCAAAGAGTAGTGTAGAGGTGTTCTTCATGGCTCCGTATTTTGTCGGTATTTATCGTTTTAAGCCACTTCAGAGATTCGGCAAGAGCAGCAATACAAGGAGTTGCAAGAGTTCCTGCCTCGTATCTTTCGGGCAGGAAATCGGGCATTGAAGTCTCAAGGGAATTTATCCCCGTTCCGCCCTCTATAATAGTTCTTCCTGTCTTATCGCTGCCGTATATGATTGCGCCTACACCCTGTGGACCGTAAAGTCCTTTGTGCCCGGGTACGCACAGAGCGTCTATATTCATATCTTTTACGGAAATATTTTTGATTCCGGCGCTTTGCGCCCCGTCAACGATAAAAAATATTCCGCGCTCTTTACAAAGAGCGCCTATCTTTTTTATCGGCAGCGTTCTCGAACCTACATTTGATACATGAGCGCATATAAGCATGGAGGTATCGTTTCGCATATTCCGCTTTATACTGTTTATAATTTCATCGTCACAGCCGCCCGATTCGAAAACGCTGTAAGTGCAAAGTTTTTGCCTTACACACTCCGCAATCGGACGAATTACGGAATTGTGCTCCATGTCGCTTATCAGTACATGTGAAGAATAGCGCAGATTTGATTTTATCGCCATATTAAGCGCATAGGTTGTGTTGTAGGTGAATACTACATTTTCGGCATCTGCGTCAAACAATTCGGCAAGCAAGGCTCGCGCTTCGTAAATTTTTTCGGAACTTGCAACCGACAGTTTATGCGAGCTTCTGCCGGGGTTCCCGCAATATTTTTTAAGGCATTTTGTCATTTCCTCCGCAACGCATGGCGGCTTGGGAAATGTGGTTGCCGCGTTATCAAGATAAACCATTTCTATCCCTTACGGTAAACTTACAGTCTTATAATCTCCGTATATTTTACGGATTTCTGTTTTAAGGCATCTTCGGCTTGATATAAGTTTACACAATCAAATTTTATACCGTATGCGCAACCTTTTTCGGTCATATACGGCTCGAGCTTGACAATTTCGCTGTCTATAAAAAAATCTGCCAATGCTTTTTTTGCCTTTACGGCGTGCGTCATGGACCTTAAAGACGCAACACACATAGGATGTTTCCCCTTTGAGATTTTAAGATGCCTGTTCATATTATATGTGATGACTGACTGATTGTTTACCGGATATATAAAAAGCCCGCCCATAAAGAGCGGGAATTTTTATAGTGACGGAATTATCGCTGTTGCAATGCTGAAATAGATAAGCAAAGAAATAGCGTCAACTATGGTCGTTATAAACGGGCTTGCCATAACCGCGGGGTCAAATCCTATTCTTTTTGCAATGACGGGAAGAGTACAACCCACGAGTTTTGCGACGAACACGGTTGCAACAAGAGTAAGGCAGATAACAAGTGCTATCGTGGGCGTAATGCTTTCATTGTGAAACAGCCATCTGTCAACAAGCATTATCTTGCCGAAATTAATAACTGCCAGAACTACGCCACAGCAGAGAGAGACGCGCATTTCTTTAAAAATAATTCTCAAAATATCACGCATATGGATTTCTTCAAGAGCAAGACCTCTTATGACTGTAACAGACGCCTGAGAGCCTGCATTTCCGCCTGTATCCATAAGCATAGGTATGAATGCAGTCAAAACCGTACACGCGGCTAATTTGGACTCAAATGAGGTTATTATCTGTCCTGTAAAAGTTGCCGATACCATAAGAAGCAGGAGCCAGGGAATACGCTTTTTCCATATTTCAAAAACGCTTGTTGAAAGATACGGCTTGTCTGACGGAATAATTGCCGCCATTTTTTCTATATCCTCGGTAGCCTCGTCTTCTATGACATCGATAGCGTCGTCGACGGTAACTATACCGACAAGCCTGTTTTCCTTATCTACAACCGGAATGGCAAGCAAGTCATACTTACTCATCTCTTTTGCGACGACCTCTTTATCCTCATTTGTACCGACGAAAATAATATTTGTCTCCATAATGTCGGAAATTATCATTTCCTCGTCGGAGAGGAGAAGCTTTTTTGCGGTAACATATCCGAGTAAAGTTCTGTCCGGCTTTGTTACATAGCAGGTATAAATAGTCTCCTTGTCAACTCCTGTCCGGCGTATGCGCTTAAGAGCGTCGGCTACGGATATATCCTCGTCGAGACGGACATATTCCGTCGTCATTATGCTACCCGCCGAGTCATCGGGGTATTTCAGGATTTCGTTTATTGTTTTTCTTGTCTCGGGGTCGGAGTTGTCGAGAATACGCCTTACGACATTTGCAGGCATCTCCTCGATTATATCGACTGTATCGTCTATATAAAGTTCGTCAATAACCTCTTTCATTTCGTTATCGGTAAACGAAGAGAGAAGAAGCTTCTGATAGTCGCTGTTCATTTCGACAAATGTTTCGGCGGCAAGATCTTTCGGAAGGACCCTGAAAAGAACACCTATTTTTTCGGGGAATTCTTCAAGCACTGCGGCAATATCAGCCGGCTCCATATCGCGAAAGAGAGATTTGATGGAGTAGAAATCATGCTTTTCGAGCAATTCTTCAACTTCACTTAAAATTTCATTGAGATTTTCCATGGCAATTTTACTGCTTTTGCAGTATCCTCCTTTCTTTCTCGGTGCGGTAAGACTCCGGAATTTAAAGCGCAGAAGAGTACGGCGAGCGGAATCTTATCGGAGTTTCATAACGCCCCATATGAAAGAAGATACAAATGCAGAAAGAGAGCGAGGTGTGCCTAAAAAACTTCGGCGCAAACACTTCTGTCTGTCAATTTGCAACTTCGGGGCTTCGATTTGGCGCTTGCGTCCATAGGCATCTCCTTTCTCAAAAAACTGCCATCACCTATTATAATTTGATTTTTAAAAAAAATCAATACAATTTTATCAAAAAAGGTCTTTTTTCATATTTTTTCTTCCGACGAGAAAGAAAATCGCGATAACGAAAGCGAACAGAACAAAATTTACGCCTGCACTTTCTACAAGAGCCGTGCTTTTTACGGGTACAATGGAGAACACTTTTGCATATGCAAAGCAAAAACCGGAGCAAATAACCCCTTGAAGAGCTTTAAAAGCGAAAAATTTGGTTTTATTAAGCGGAAAGCCGTCACATACGGAAAAAATCTGCGAATGGACGCATATTCCTCCAAAACCTATGCAAAATCCAGTCATTGCGGCGCACACGGGCGCATATGTGAGTGAAAGAGATGCAGAAGTACCTTTGCAGAATTCAAGTATGGCGCATAAAACGCAGAATGCAAAATCGCCCTGCTTCAGATAAAAAAGAGAAGATAAAAGATCAATTATAAGCGAGTAGAAAATTACGAAAGAGCATACTTGCAATATCGTTGAACAAGAACATGATACGGCTCGTGCAAGGGAGACAAAAAAAGAACTTTGTTTTTTATTTGCAAAGTATGCCTGTTCCTTGTTTCCGACTCTTTTCTTTTGAAATGTACGAAAAACTCTGTTCAGTAAAAGAGAAGATATTATCTGTACGAAATATATAAATATGCCGAAGCGCATGTCCGACCAGAGCTTAGTCCCCACATATCCGATAACAAATCCTATACCGGCGTTGGAAGAGAGAATCACGGAATCGGAAAAATCACTTATTTCGGAAGGATTTTTTTCGTAAATATCGCATATGCATTTTGCCCCGGTAACAAACCCGCACAGATTGCCTGTAATTATCGGAACACAATATCTTTTGCAAATGCCTAAAATATTGAAAAGTGCATTCGGCAATTTTGAAAAAAGTCCGTCAAAGCAAGCAGTGTATACTATCAGAGAAGAAATTACCATATAGGGAAAAAGAGAAGGAATAACGGACTTTGCGCAAAATTCAAGCGATGATAAAACAGAAGAATAGATATTTTTTGCATTTGTAAAAAATAATATCATAAGAAAAAGGACGAATAAAACGGCAAATCCCTTCTTTGCCCTCACAGTTATTATTGTTATCACTCCCTCATAAAATTCATTAGTAGATTATATGATATGAGAGGTGCCGTAAATGCGTAAAAGACACATTGAAGAAATACTTTCGGATAAATTCGATATACCGCTTGAGGGTATAGCGTCTGTTCCGAACGCGCAGTTAATAGGGAATTCCCAGCTGAATATAGACGGTTGTATCGGCATAAAAAAGTATGAGCCCGATGAAATAATAATAAAAGCCAAGGATTATATAATTACCGTTTCGGGTTCGTCTCTTTCCATGCTTACTTTTTCACAGGGTAGGGTAAGCGTAAGAGGACTTATATTTTCCTATGCTGTAAGGGCTGTCGGAAAATATGAATAATCATCGGAAATTTTTTATCTGGAGTTATCGATATGCGGAAGAATATTTTCGGAAAGACTAAAATAAAAGTCTCAAAAGAGCAAAAAAATAATGCGATGAATGTTATACTCATTAACTCGCTCTGCTATAAGAAGGCGAGGATTCTTGACGATTCATCTCTTGAAATTACCGTTGCAACATCGAGTGCAGCCAGATTTCTGAATGTATTTGAGGATAACGGAATAGAAGCACAGACGGGCAAAAGCGAGGGACTTTTGGCAATTGTCGAAAGATACAGAAGCAGATGGGGATTTGTTGCCGGCGTTCTCTTTCTTATTCTGGCTCTGTTTATTTCATCAAAGTTTGTATGGCGCATAGATATTGACGGAAACTCACGCGTTCCGGAAGAAGAAATAATGCGCAGCCTTGAAAACGTGGGCTTCGGACTCGGTACATTTATACCATCCGTTGATTACGATACTCTGCACAATGAATTTCTTCTCGAATGCGGCGATGTTGCATGGATATCGGTAAACATATCTGGGAATGTAGCCAGAGTACTTGTAAGAGAAAGAATACCGGAGGCGGAGAAGAAAGAGAGTACATATTCAAATGTAGTTGCAAAGTGTGACGCGCAGATTGTGCTTATAAAGCTCTATAACGGCGAAAAAATCGTTTCGGCAGGGGATGTTGTGCATAAAGGAGATCTTCTTATATCCGGCGTTATAGATTCGAAGTCTCAGGGGGTTCGCTATGTCCATGCAGACGGCATAGTAAACGCATATGTGAGCAAGACAATTGAGGTAAAAATTCCTTTCAGAACTACCGAAAAAGTATATACGGGAAAGATCTACACTGATAAAGATATAAAAATTTTTTCAAAATCTTTAAATTTTTCAAATAAATATAGAAATTACGGGGAGTTTTGTGATACAATAGAAACGAAAGAACGCAAGACTCTTTTTGGCAGTATAGTATTGCCTGTTGAAACTGTAACCAGAAAGTATTACGAATACGAATACAGAGACCGCACCTACACAAAAGAGGAGGCAGTCGATATTGCCTTTAAGCAGTTAAGGAGCGATATGGACGAGGAACTGGAAGACGCCGAACTCATATCAAAGAGCGTAAAAACATCTTTTGACGACGAATATTTTTATGTGGAATGCAATCTCTTTTGCCTTGAAGATATAGCGGATGTCGTCGAATTTCAGGCAAATTAAGCAGGCATCGCCCTGAAAAGCGGAAGTATAAATTATCGGAGGAAAAATGGCAGAAAAAGTAGTAACAACCTCATCGCCCGGCGCTACCAGCGCAATTTTCGGTGCCTTTGACGCAAATGTAAACGCGATAGAAAACGAATTCGGGGTTAAAATAATAAACCGCCCGTCAGGGGGCGAACCCGGAGATTGCATTGTAATATCCGGGGATGACGACGGCGTAGGTAAGGCATACGAGGTGCTTATGTACCTCAACAAAATGTCTTCCGTCAACAATGTTATAACGGAACAGACGGTTGATTATGTTATATCTGTAGTCCGTGAAAACAGAACGGAAGAACTTAACGAGTTGAATGACGACTGCTTTTTTGTAACCGCCAAAGGAAAACCGGTAAAGGCAAAAACTATAGGGCAGAAAAGATATATAAACAGCATAGAGAAAAACACGGTTACGATAGGCGTAGGACCTGCCGGGACCGGCAAAACGTTTCTCGCCGTCGCCATGGCGGTAAAATCCCTGAGAAACAAAGAGGTAAGCAGAATAATTCTCACCCGTCCTGCCGTCGAAGCAGGGGAGAGGCTCGGCTTTCTGCCGGGAGATCTGCAAAGTAAGATAGACCCTTACCTCCGTCCGCTGTACGACGCGCTCTACGAAATGCTCGGCACCGAAAACTGTACAAGGTATATCGAGCGCATGATGATAGAGATAGCGCCGCTTGCGTATATGAGAGGACGCACACTTGACGATTCATTTATAATTCTCGACGAAGCGCAGAACACAACGCCGGAGCAGATGAAGATGTTCCTTACGAGAATAGGCTTTAATTCAAAAGTCGTTGTTACGGGAGATCTTTCGCAGACCGACTTGCCGGACGGCAAAAAAAGCGGTCTTGCAGAAGCTGTCAGGGTACTTGGCGGCATCGAGGGAATATCAATACACAACTTTACCGAAAAAGACGTTGTTCGCCATAAACTTGTTCAGAAGATAATAATGGCTTACGACAAATATGAAAAAGAGAAAAATCTGAGAAAGGCAAAAGGAAATAAAAAATGACTTTAACAGTTGATTTCAATAACGATCAGGACAAGTATGAAGTGCGTGCCGCTATGCGCGCCACCGTGCGTAAAGCAATATTCAATACGCTTGTGTCGGAAGGCTTTGATTATGATACTGAGGTGTCGGTGACGTTTACCGATGACGAGAAAATAAGAGAACTCAATAAAAAATACAGAGACAAAGATTCCTCCACCGATGTGCTTTCTTTTCCTATGTATGACGATTTGTCTGAACTTGATAACGCTTTCGGTGAAATATCGCTCGGAGATATAGTAATATCGCTTGAAACTGCCGGAAGGCAAGGGCACTCTCTGTATCACAGCATCTATCACGAGGTTGCGTTTCTTACGGTACATTCCGTCTTACACCTTCTCGGATACGACCACGAAAAATCGAAAGAGGACGAGGAAGATATGTTTTCAAGACAGAAAAAAATAATGGAGATAATGGGTTACTGATGAGAAAGACTGCGTTTATAGCAATAGTCGGCAGACCTAATGTGGGAAAATCAACTCTTTTAAACGCCATATTGGGAGAAAAAGTTGCAATAGTTTCCTCAAAGCCGCAGACCACGAGAAACAGAATAACCGGAATATACACAAAAGGGGAGGAGCAGTTCGTTTTTGTCGACACTCCCGGATTTCAGAAGCCGCGCACAAAACTCGGAGAATATATGCTCACCGCTTCAAGTTCATCACTCGGTTCTTCGGATGCGGTAATTCTTATAGCCGACGCATCATATTCTCCCGGAGAGATAGAGAAGAACATACTTGAAAAGGTGCGCGCCTCAAAACTTCCGTGCATACTGGTGCTTAATAAGACCGATATGTCGGGCGCTGAAAAACTTGCAAAAACAATTTCGGAATACGACGCACTTTATAAATTTGATGCCGTCGTTCCTACCTGTGCGTCAAGAGGACAAGGTGTGGATGATGTTATTGCCGAATGCGAAAAGTTCCTTACCGGGAGCGAGTGGTTTTTCCCGGAGGATATGATAACCGATCAGCCCGAGCGCACCATTGCCGCCGAGGTGATAAGAGAAAAAATTTTGCGCACGCTGAACGATGAAATACCGCACGGAACAGCGGTTTCCGTCGAGGAATTCAAGGACGACGGCAAAATGATAAGAATACGAGCCGATATATATTGTGAAAAAGCCTCGCACAAGGGAATAATAATCGGAAAAGACGGAGAAACGCTTAAAAAGATAGGTTCATATGCAAGAGAGGACCTCGAGAGGTTTTTCGGCGCGAAAGTTTATATCAATCTATGGGTGAAAGTCAAGGAAAAATGGCGTGACAGTACCCTTAACCTCAACAATTTAGGATATAATCTTAAGGACTTAAAATGACTGAAATAAAGCAGAACGGACTTGTTATTGCGGAAAAAGATCTCGGCGATAATGACAAACTCCTGACAATCCTTACGGAGCGTTTCGGAAAGCTCCCGGTCATAGGAAAAGGGGTAAAGAGCGTAAGAAATCGCCATATGGCAACAACGCAGCTTTTTTCGTATGCAAGTTTCGGTTTAAGAAAAAGAGGAAATTTTTATTATATCACCGACAGCGATCTCATTGAAAACTACTACGACATAAGAAACGATATACAAAAACTCGCCCTTGCTTCCTACATATGTGATGTCGTATGCGACGTAACTGCGGAGGGCAAGGAGGACGACGAGATACTGAGACTTGCTCTCAATACACTTTTTGCAATTGCCAAAAATATAAGACCGATAAGAATAGTAAAGGCCTGTTTTGAACTTAGAGTTGCAAGTGAATGCGGATTTATGCCGGACCTTTACGCATGTTCAAAATGCGGAGAAACTATGCCGAAAGGCTGTATCCTCGATATTCTTGACGGTGTCATAATATGCGATAAGTGCAGAAAAGAAGTGTTTTCTGCAAATGTAGAAAATGAGTTTTTTCCAAACGGATACCAAAAGCCGATATCCACTCTTTCAATTTCTTCGCTCCTTGCAATGAGATATGTAATAAACGCGGAACAGGAGAGATTTTTATCTTTTAACCTCGGAGAGGACGAGTGGGGCGAATTTTGCGAGGCGTGTGAAAAATATCTTCTTAACCAACTTGAGAGAGGCTTTTATTCCCTTGATTTTTATAAAACGCTCCTGTAGGGGCGTACATCAACGAAAGAGATAAACCATGATAAATTCCGAAAAATCAATCAAAATACTGGAGTTCGATAAAATACTCGATCTTCTTGCATCGCTTTGCCAGACGTCAGGGGCAAAAAAGAGG
Organism: uncultured Clostridia bacterium; assembly: GCA_945936265.1. Classification (GTDB taxonomy): domain Bacteria; phylum Bacillota; class Clostridia; order Oscillospirales; family CAG-272; genus RGIG2000. Next base: position 319 of record CAMETB010000017.1, on the reverse strand, counting down.
ACTCTTGCCCTCACCCCTTCATCTAACCCCGATACCGTAAAAAAGCGCCTTTCCAGAACTTCCGACGCCAAGCATATGGCGGATATAAAAGGCTCGCCCTCTTTCAGCGGCACTCCCGATATTCTTGACGCAATAGAAAGAGCGGAGAAAAACTCCGTTTTGTCACCGAGAGAAATACTCGATGTGGCGTCCGTTCTAAGAACTTCACGCTCGCTTCTCGAATATATACACACCGACGCGCTTGAGCGATGCGGTTTAACCGAGCTTTTTGAGGCTATAGTGCCGAATAAGACGCTTGAGGACAGAATATACAGAGCTA
>CAMETB010000016.1 GCA_945936265.1 uncultured Clostridia bacterium | reverse complement strand
GGAAATCCGGACGCAACAGATGAAGAAATAAAAGAAGCCATCGATATAGCGCAGGCAAGCGATATATTGAAATCAAAAGAAAACGGGCTTGACTCCGTTATAGAACAGGGCGGTAAAAACCTCTCCGGAGGACAAAGGCAGCGCTTTACAATAGCGAGAGCGCTTGTAAGGAGACCCGAAATACTGATACTTGACGACAGCTCCTCCGCTCTCGATTTTGCGACCGACGCCGCTTTGCGCCGTGCCATAGCGAAAATAGATTATCATCCCACTACATTTATAGTTTCGCAAAGGACATCATCCATAATGAATGCGGATAAAATAATAGTTATGGACGACGGGCGCGCCGTAGGTATAGGTACGCACTCCGATCTTATTAAAAACTGTCTCGTATATTCGGAAATATACAACTCTCAATTCAAAAAGGAGAGTGTGTAAAATGAAAAAGAAATTTCAGAAATCGACCATAAAAAAGGTGCTTTCGTATATAAAGAAATACCGTTTCCTTCTCATTTTTTCGCTTCTGCTCGCTCTTCTGACGGTTGGTGCTACCCTTTATATACCTATAATCGTAGGAGATGCGATTGACCTTATAGTCGGCAAAAACGACGTTGACTTTGACGGTATTTTCACCCTCCTTTTAAGAGCGGTTATTATAGCTGTTGCCACATCACTCCTGCAGTGGATTATGAATAATATCAATAACGTAATAACCTATAATGTTATAAGAGACGTGAGAAATGACGCTTTCTCCAAAATAGAAAAACTGCCTCTTAAATATATAGATTCTCATTCTTACGGAGAAACCGTAAGCCGTGTGATTGCAGACGCGGATCAGTTTGCAGACGGTCTGCTCATGGGCTTTACCCAGTTTTTTACAGGCGTTATGACAATTGCAGGCACACTTGCATTCATGCTTGCAATAAACGCAAAAATAACGCTTGTTGTAGTTATACTGACTCCGCTTTCGCTTATAATTGCAAGTTTTATCGCAAAAAATACGTATAATATGTTTCATATCCAGTCAGAAACAAGGGCGGAAGAAACTGCCGTTGTTGACGAGACAATAAGCAACCTGAAAGTTGTAAAGGCTTTTTCACACGAGGAAAAATCAATAGCGGACTTTGACGAGGTAAATGAAAGACTTAAAAAATGTTCCGTAAAAGCAGTATTCTTCTCTTCTCTTGTAAATCCTTCAACAAGATTTATAAATGCGCTCGTATATTCGGGCGTGGCGCTTGCCGGTGCTTTTGCGGCTCTCGGTACTGGAGGAGACGCCATAACCATAGGCGCTTTGTTCTGTTTCCTCAATTATGCAAATCAATACGCAAAACCTTTTAATGAAATATCCGGAGTCGTAACCGAACTTCAAAACGCCATCGCCTGTGCATCAAGAATATTTGAGTTGACAGACGAGGAACCCGAAACCCCCGACGCTCCCAACGCACATATTCTTTGCGAGGCTGACGGTAATGTAACGCTTGACGATGTAAGTTTTTCATATGTTCCTGAAAGAAAGCTTATAGAGCATCTTTCACTTGATGTAAAACCCGGTATGAGAATAGCCATTGTAGGTCCTACCGGTTGCGGAAAAACGACGCTTATAAATCTTCTTATGAGATTTTACGATGTATGTGCAGGTTCAATATCGGTGGACGGGTATAATATAAATGAAGTCACCCGACATTCTCTGCGCAAAAATTACGGAATGGTTCTTCAGGAAACATGGATAAAAAGCGGCACTGTGCGTGAAAATATTGCTATGGGAAAACCCAACGCGACAGACGAAGAAATTATAGAAGCGGCAAAAGCTTCACACGCTCACGGTTTTATAAAGCGTTTGCCAAACGGATACGACACATTTATATCCGAGGAGGAAAATTCCCTCTCACAAGGACAAAAGCAGCTTCTTTGCATATCGAGAGTTATGCTCTGCCTGCCTCCCATGCTTATTCTCGACGAGGCTACCTCGTCAATAGATACAAGAACAGAGGCAAAAATTCAGGAGGCTTTTGCAAGGCTTATGAAGGGGCGTACCTCGTTTATAGTTGCCCATCGCCTTTCCACAATAAGAGAGGCGGACCTTATTCTTGTTATGAAAGACGGTAAGGTGATTGAAAAAGGCAACCATGAACAACTTCTTAAAAACAACGGATTTTATTCCGTACTATATAACAGTCAGTTTGAAAACAGGGAGGATTTATCATGAGAAAGACAAAAATAGTATGCACAGTAGGTCCTGCGTGCGATGACGAAGGTGTAATGAGAGGGCTTTGCCTTGCGGGCATGAACGTTGCGCGCCTTAATTTCTCTCACGGAACGCATGAGGATCATCTGAAAAAAATAATTATGATTAAAAAAATCCGCGAAGAACTCGGATTACCTATCGCTATAATGCTCGACACAAAAGGACCGGAATACAGAATAAAGACGTTTAAAGACGGTAAAATACTCTTAAACGACGGCGATACTTTTTCATTTACGACAGAAGATATAATAGGAGATGAAAAAAGAGTAAGCGTTACTTACAAGGGTATGATAAACGATCTTAGTATAGGCGACCGTATCCTTGTAAACAACGGGCTTGTAATCTTCGAGGTAACAAGTCTTACCGACACCGACGCTGTATGCAAGGTAATAGCGGGGGGCGAGCTTTCAAACTCCAAGAGTATGAGCTTTCCGAACAAGGTGCTTCATCAGGAATATTTAAGCGAACAGGACAAGAGTGATTTACTTTTCGGAATCGAACACGGAGTTGATTTTATAGCATGCTCTTTTGTTTCCAGGCGCCAGGACCTGAAAGATGTGAAAGACTTTCTCAAGGATAACGGAGGAGGAGATATAGACCTGATAGCCAAGATAGAAAACCGCTCCGGAGTTGACAACATAGAGGATATCTGCAAGGAATGTGACGGTATAATGATAGGCAGAGGCGATATGGGAGTTGAAATACCTTTTGAAGAGTTGCCGGCAATTCAGAAGTACCTTATAACAAAGTGCAGAATGCTCGGTAAGCGCGTTATCACCGCTACCGAAATGCTTGAATCCATGATAAAAAATCCGCGTCCTACCCGTGCGGAGATATCCGACGTTGCAAATGCCGTCTATGACGGAACGAGCGCAATTATGCTCTCGGGCGAAACTGCGGCAGGCAAATACCCGGTTCTCACCGTACAGACTATGTCTAAAATTGCCGAAAAAGCAGAGGCAAGCATAGATTACGCAAATCTTTTTGCCCGTTCCGGCTTTATAATAAACAACTCGGTCGACGCACTTTCCCACTCAACATGCTGTATGTCTATAGATATTCACGCAAAAGCGATTGTAGTCTGCTCTACTTCCGGAATTACGGCAAGAATGGTATCGAGATTCCGCTCTCCCGTTGATATAATAGGCCTTACCAACTGCGAGAGCACCTGGCGCAAACTCGCTCTTTCGTGGGGAGTTACTCCCGTTATGTGCGAAACCGTAAATTCCACAGATGTTCTTTTCTATATGGCAAAAAAGGCTGCTAAGGACACCTTCAACCTCAAAAAAGGTGACACCATAGTAATAACCGGCGGTATTATAAACGGTGGAAAAGGCTCTTCGAATATAATGAAGATAGAGGTTATCTGACGCTTATTTTACAGTGAGGTAATTATGAAACTTATAAATTCAATCAAAAATTTCAGGTGGGGATATCTCTTTGTTTCAATAATTCTCTGTGCTGTCGGCGTATGTTTTATGATATTTCCGATAGAATCCCTGCGCACAATAAGTTATGTGATAGCAGGAGGCGCTCTTATCTTCGGAATAGTTCAGATAATAGCGTTTCTTGCAAACAGACAAAGGGGCGTTCCGTTTGCTTTTGCTGTGATTTTTGCTTCAATTACGATAATTTGCGGCGCCGTCGGTCTTGCAATTCCGGATCAGGTGGCAAAGGTATATCCCATGTTTATAGGCTTACTTATAATAATCGACGGCTCGTTCAAACTTCAGACAGTTATAAATGCCAAAAGATACAAACTTAAAATGTGGTGGTTCCTTTTAATTATATCAATACTTACAATAGCAGGCGGTTTCTTCGTCGTACGCACTCAGCTGACCGACGACAACCAAAGATTTTTCACTCTTCTTATGGGAATTTCGCTTTTCCTTTGCGGGCTTGAAAACTTCTTCTCGCTTTTCTATCTCGGCAGAATAGTGAAATCAGCCTCTGCCGAATACGACGCACACGCAAAAGTTATAGGCTCGGGCGAGGACGCAGTTCTTGCGGATTCATATCCAGATGCCGTTCCCGACAGAATAAAAGCAGAAATTATTCCCATTGAGAAAGAAGAAAAAATCTCTGCTGCGGACTTTGTAATCACAGAACACGAAGAAGCAAGGGAAACAGAACCCGGAAATGGCAAGGACAATGCATAGTGAGCAATAATGAGCATATGTGCATATGAGTGCTTATTTGATAATTAACATTTTTGCTTAATTTGTTCTTTAATATAAAATCAGCGCCCCGATTTCATCATAATCGGGGCGCTGATTTTATACGCGCAATTTGTTTTTGAAAGTTATAAAGCGATTATATATCATTCTGCGGAAATTATAAAATAATAAACCGGCTGATTACCTTTGTAAAGTGCTACTTCGGCATCCGTATCTTTAAGTTCCTCTTTTATTACTGAAAGTGCCTCGTTTGCCATATCTTCCGTAACATCAGAACCGTAATAAATGCTTATAAATTTTTTATCCTTATGCTTTGCCTTATCTGCAAGAATTTTGAGAAGTTGTTTTATATCCTTATCGGCACAAAGGAGTTTATCCTCGTAAAGTGCCAGAAGGTCTCCTTCCTCTATATTAAGTCCGGCATAATTTGAATTTCTGGCGGCATAGGTTATCTGCATCGTATCAACATTGCCGATGCATCCGATCATGCTCTTTTCGTTTGTTGCTCCGTCATCGTCCTCATTGAAGCCGAGCATTGCGGCAAACCCTTGCGGTATTGTTTTCGTGGGAATTACTATAACATTTTTATCGGTAAGCTCCGATACCTGATTTGCGGTAAGTATTATATTTTTGTTATTGGGAAGTATAAAAACGGTTTTGGCATGTACTGACAATACCGCTTTGTAAAGGTCCTCAGTTGAAGGGTTCATAGTCTGCCCGCCCGATACAATACTGTCAACGCCGAGTTCTTTGAACATAGCCTCTATTCCGTCACCCGAACAAACTGCCACAAAGCCGTATTCTTTAAGTTCCTCTTTTTTTTCTTCACTTTCCTGCTCGACAAGTTTGTTTGTATGCTGATTTTTCATGTTCTCGACTTTGACGGTTTCATATACTCCGTACTTGAGAGCCTCGCCCAGAACATCGTGAGGAACATTTGTATGAACATGAACTTTTATTATCTCGCCGTCATCTATCATAACAAGACTATCGCCTATCGAGCCGAGATATTCTTTAAGAGGTGAAGAATCCGCATCGCCATCATGCTTATGGATTATAAACTCAGTACAAAAAGCGTATTTTATATCCTCGGTGTCAAACGACGAAAAATCCGCTTTTTCTCTCGTTTCGGTGTTTTCTTCGGAAATTTTCAGCTCCCTCGGTTCTTCTCCGTTTAAAGCATTTCTCATTGACTGCATAACGAGCAGCCAGCCTTTTCCGCCCGCATCGACAACCCCTGCCTTTTCAAGCACGGGATTTTGCTTTACGGTATCTTTAAGTGCCTTTTCCGCCTCGCTTATTGCGGCGGTAAGAACGTACTCAAAACTGTTTTTCTCAAGCGAAGCCTTCATTGCGGCATCCGCACACCTTTTTGCAACCGTAAGTATAGTTCCTTCTGCAGGGTGTTCTACGGATTTGTATGCCATCTTTACGCCCTCAGAAAGAGCATTTGCCCATGCCACACCATCGCACTCGGAAGCTGTAGCAAGTCCGTTTGAGATGCCCCTGAAAAGAAGGCTGAGTATTACTCCCGAGTTTCCTCTTGCGCCGTGCAACATTGCTTTTGCCGCCTTCCGGGCGGTTTTATCAAGCGGCATATCATTTGAATGCATCAGTTCCTTCGCCGCATTAGATACGGTCATGGACATATTTGAGCCCGTGTCTCCGTCGGGCACGGGAAATACATTTAACTCGTTTATTTCCTCTTTATTATCCTCAAGGCATTGCGCCGCAATTATTATGAGTTTACGGTAATCAGAACCGTTTATCTTTTCATGTTCCAGTGTTGTATCCATAAAAAGACTCCTTTCAATCAATTCTTTCCTTCCCGAAGAAGAACAGGGCAACTGTGCCAGGGCCTGTATGAGATCCTATCGTCGTTCCTATATCATTTATCATAACCTCGCCGTCTATTTTCGGGAAACGGGCGGTTACAAGATCCTTTACAGCCTTTGCATCCTCGTAGCAGGCGGAATGAGATATGAAGCATTTTCCGCTATAATCAAGTCCTCCGTCGGCGTTTTCTTCCATCTTCTTTACTATTTCGTTTATAACGTTGCTCTTGCCTCTTATCTTGAAGCGAGGTATCAGTTTTCCGTTGTTATCCATGTTGAGAAGCGGACATATTTTAAGAACGGTCCCGAACCAGCCTGCCGCCTTTGAAATTCTTCCTCCTCTTACGTAAAAAGTAAGATCGGTTGAGAAGAACCAGTGATGAACTTTAAGTCTGTTTTCCATTGCCCAGTTATAAATCTCCTCTGCCGACATACCCTCATCTCTTAAATCGGCAAGTTTAGCAACGAGGAGTCCGTGACCCGATGATGCGCCGAGAGAGTCTACAACATATATCTTTCTGTCAGGATAGCGTTCTTTAAGCTCCGTCGCCGCAATTTTTGCGGAATTATATGAGCCGGAAAGCCCGGAAGAAAGCGAAACATGAACTATATCATATCCGTCTTCCAAAAATTTTCCGAAGTATTCTATATAAGTATCAACATTAACCTGTGAGGTCTTTGTCATGGCGCCGTTTGCCATGGCTTTATAAAAATCAGACATCGGCATTGTTTTGCCGAGATCATCCGTGTACTCTTTTCCGTCAAGCGTGTAGGAAAGACCTATAAATTTTATATCTCTCTTTTCGACATAATCTCTCGGAAGGTCTATTGTGGAGCAGCAGCTCAGAATATACTTTTGCATTTCACATTCCTTTCGTTATTCACTTTTTCGGCAAAGGGAAAATATTTTGCCTCTGCAATATGCATTTTATCAACCGCACCGCAAAAATCCTACCTACTGTTTGACTTTTTCTCTCTATGTTATAACAAATATAAAATAGAGTGCAAAAAATGCCACTCTACCGGTGGTAGAGTGGCATCTACTTGCTGATTTTGCGGCATATGTGTCGCTTTTTTGCCTTCTTTATGATTGTTAAGGAAACGAATAAAAATTTTTATTCAATTTTTGAATCTTGAGAAGTTTCATCGTTTTTATCTTTTTTCTTTTTCTTTGAAGATAAAACCGGGCCTTCTTTCTGGCTGATTTTTATACTTATCTTTATTCTGAAGCTCAAAAATACAATTATCTGTGCGGGAATTCCAAGTAAAAATATCATCCATATATCATATCTCGCAACGGCTACATAAACCGTTAAAAGTATACTCCATATAAGTCCGGAAATAAACAGGAAAAGTCCTCTGCCTTTTTCCCAGACACTGCTGAACACTATTCCGACTATGCATAGTGCGGGCAAAACATATATAAAGACCTGCCAATAATACTTTTGCATAGTGAGAGCAAATATCACGAAGAATAAAAGCGCTATTGCACCAACGCCGACCATTACTATATTCGCTATGAGGCGTCTGTTTTTCTTTATCGGTTTCGTATCTATCTTTTTATCCTGTTCCGAGTGCTCGGTAAGAATATAATCGACGGTAACCCCAAACAGTTCACTCATTTTGTGAAGGACGAACGCGTCAGGCAAGCCGTCTGCCCGTTCCCATTTTGAGATTGCTTTATCGGAATAATTGAGTTTCTCTCCGAGTTCATACTGCGTCAGATGATTTACGGTACGCAAATAATATATATTCTGTGCCACTATCTCACGAAATGATTGATTATCCATATTCGCCCTCCCTTCAGGAAATTTACATATTAAGTTAACATAGATAATTTTAACATAAGCGCACATTGTAGTCAAGCAAAATTTGCATTTTTTAAAATTTGTTCATCCTATTTTAATGATATGAACAAAAGATTGCAAAATACAAGATAAGTTTTGCCATTATTTATTGTTAAAATGCAAAATATCTGAAAGTATGAAGTTGCTGACAAAAAAGCCCTTCGGGGTAAATCTGTACACTTCTGCGCACTTTTCCATATATCCGCCGAGAATATATTTTTGCACACCGCCCGTATATTCTTCAAAGGAGACCCCGAATTTGTCAAAAAACTCCTCTGCGTCAATGCCGTCAAAGAGGCGCATTTTAAGCATTATATACTCATCGGCATCGTCCTCATTACTTTTCTTTTGCTTATTTTCCCACACTTTCAAGGGTAAAATGTCCGAACGGAGTGACGATACGTACTTTTCCGTACTGTTATCGTAAAAATATCGTCTTCCGTTAAAAAACGAATGTGCTGACGGTCCAAAACCGATATATTCCTCGTCGTTCCAGTATTTAAGATTATGTCGGCACCTGTATCCTGTCTTTGAAAAGTTGCTTATTTCGTATTGTTCATATCCGTAATCTTTTAATTTATCGCAAATTGTAAGATATGTGTCGCATATTTTGTCGTCATCGGGAATTGAAAGAGTGTCTTTAATATCGAAAAACGGAGTATTTTCTTCTATTTTAAGGCAATAGGCAGAAATGTGTTCCGGAGGAAATTCCGACACTTTGTCAAGCGTTTTTGATATTTTTTCGATACTTTCGTCGGGTAGCCCGTACATAATATCGACGTTTATATTGTCAAATCCGCATCTTCTTGCAAGGAGAAAATTTTCCTTGAAATCGTCAAAGGTATGGATACGCCCAAGGGTTTCAAGTTCCTCGTCGTCAGCACTTTGAAGTCCTATGCTCAACCGGTTTACTCCGCAATTTTTGTACGTGCGGAGTTTTTCCTCGGAGAGAGTACCTGGGTTAGCCTCCATTGAAAACTCGGCATCTTGTGTGAGATTAAAGGACTCCCATATCGTTTTTGCAAGTTTTTCAAAATCTTTCGGCAAGACGAGTGAAGGTGTTCCCCCACCTATAAAGACTGTATCAACCGTTCTTTTTCTGTAAGCAGGCGCCTCCGCTTTTATATGCTTACAAAGAGCGTCGATATACTCTGAAATATTGCCTGCACAATTTGGCTCGCACGAGTAAAAATCGCAATAATTGCACTTCTTTGCGCAGAACGGAACGTGTATATATATTCCGAGATTATCGACACCTCTTACGGATTTTTGTATTTTATCAGCATTCATCATTTGTCGTCGTCATCAAGTTTAAGCACCGCCATAAACGCCTCGGGCGTTACCTCGACAGAGCCTAAGCGGCGCATTTTCTTCTTGCCCTCTTTTTGCTTTTCGAGGAGCTTCTTCTTTCTCGTTATATCACCGCCGTAGCATTTTGCAAGGACGTCCTTTCTAAGCGCCTTTACGGTGTCTCTCGCTCTTACCTTGGAGCCTATTGCCGCCTGTATCGGTATTTCAAAAAGCTGACGGGAGATATTGTCCTTTAACTTCTCCGCTATTTTTCTCGCCCTCGCGTACGCCTTGTCGGTATGGACTATAAACGTGAGCGCATCGACAAGTTCTCCGTTCAGGAGGAAATCAAGTTTAACAAGACTGCTCGGCACATATTCCGAGAATTCGTAGTCGAGTGACGCATATCCCTTGCTCTTGCTCTTTAATGCGTCGAAAAAGTCGTAAACTATTTCATTAAGCGGCAGAATATAGTGAAGTTCGACCCTTGTAGGATCAAGGTATTTCATATCCTTGAAAACGCCTCGCCTGTCCTGACACAGATCCATGATGCCACCGACAAACTCCGAGGGGGTTATTATGCTCGCCTTTACGGTAGGCTCGTATGCGGTGGCTATGGTATCGGCAGACGGATAGTTTGACGGGTTATCTACCATCACGGTTTCGCCGTTCGTTTTTACTACCTTGTATATAACGCTCGGCGCTGTGGTTATAAGGTCAAGGTTGAACTCTCTCTCAAGACGCTCCTGTATTATTTCCATATGCAAAAGCCCTAAAAACCCGCATCTGAAGCCAAAGCCGAGTGCGACAGAGGTTTCCGGCTCAAAGGAGAGTGCGGCGTCATTCAATTTCAGTTTTTCAAGAGCGTCCCTTAAATCGTTATACCTTGCGCCGTCTGCGGGATATATGCCCGAAAAGACCATGGGGAGTGCCTTTTTGAAGCCGTGGAGCGGCTCTTTTGCCCCGCCCTCTGCCGTGGTGACGGTATCGCCGACGCGTGTTTCGCTGACGTCCTTTATGCTCGCCGTAATATATCCGACATCGCCTGCGTAAAGCGCGTCTGCTTTTTCAAGCCCGAATGCGTTCATATAGCCGACGTCAACAACGTCATACTCCGCACCCGTGCTCATAAGTCTTATTCTGTCGCCTGCTTTAAGAGTTCCGTCAACGACGCGGACGTAGACCACTACTCCGAGATAGGAATTATAATAAGAGTCAAATATGAGACATTTAAGCGGTGCGTTTTCATCTCCCTGCGGGCAGGGAATTTCATCGATTATCGCGTCAAGGACTTTGTCGATATTGATACCCGCTTTTGCCGATACCGCGGGGCACCCCTGCGCCGGTATTCCTATAACGTCCTCTATTTCGCCGGTTACTCTTTCAACGTCTGCGGAGGGCAGGTCTATTTTGTTTATTACCGGTACTATTTCAAGATTACAGTCGGCGGCAAGATATGCGTTTGCAAGCGTCTGCGCCTCGATACCCTGCGTTGCGTCAACGACAAGCAGCGCACCCTCGCACGCTTTGAGAGAGCGTGAAACCTCGTAGTTAAAATCGACGTGACCGGGGGTGTCGATAAGGTTAAGGACGTACTTTTTCCCGTCCCTGTGTGTATAATTTATCCTTACGGCTCTTGCCTTTATGGTTATTCCTCTTTCTCTTTCAAGGTCCATATTGTCAAGGAGCTGTTCCTCCATCTCCCTCTTGGAAACGGCGTTTGAATACTCAAGTATTCTGTCGGCAAGGGTCGATTTGCCGTGATCTATATGAGCTATTATGGAGAAATTCCTTATGCTTTTTTGTCTTTCGTTCATCTTAAAATCCCTTTCGGAAAAAATACAAGGTTATTTTAGCACAATTTATACTTTTATGCAAGTATTTTATTTACGAGGTTTTACGCTCTTGACACGTGCGCATTTTCGAGTTATAATAAATTAGACTTATTAACCGATTATTTGGAGGAATACGACATGAGCTACGCCGATAAGGTTTTCAGAGAGAATATTACGGACATTTTAGAAAACGGAGTGTGGGACACCGATATGAACGTGCGCCCGAGGTGGCACGACGGCACACCCGCCCACACGATAAAAAAATTCTGCATAGTAAACCGCTATGATCTTTCAAAAGAATTTCCGATAATGACCTTGCGCAAGCAGAATTTCAAAAATGCTATTGACGAAATACTTTGGATATGGCAGAAAAAATCCAACAGAATTGCCGATCTGCACTCTCATATATGGGACAGCTGGGCAGGCGAGGACGGCACTATCGGAAAAGCGTACGGCTATCAGCTCGGCATAAAGCACGTATATCCCGAGGGCGAGTTTGATCAGGTTGACAGAGTTCTTTTCGATCTTAAAAATAACCCCGCATCGAGAAGGATACTTACCAACATATATAATTTTGAAGATCTGCACGAGATGAACCTTTATCCGTGCGCATACTCTATGACGTTCAACGTCGCAGGCGGCAAGCTCAACGGCATTCTCAATCAGCGCTCAAACGATATGGCGGTTGCAAACAACTGGAACGTTATGCAATACTCCGCACTTCTTATGATGTTTGCGCAGGTGACTGGTCTTAAAGCGGGCGAATTTGTTCACGTAATAGCCGACGCACACATATATGACCGCCATATTCCCTCGGTTAAGGAAATGCTCGGAAACACCGAATATCCCGCGCCGAAACTTATAATAAATCCCGACATCGACGATTTTTATAAATTCACGCCCGACGATTTCGTGCTTGAAAACTATCAGGCAACACCGCTTAAAGAGCGTCTGGAGGTGGCTATATGATAAGAGCCATCGTTGCGGTTGATAAAAAATGGGGTATCGGAAAAAATAACGATCTTTTGTTCCGCCTGCCCCTCGATATGAAATTTTTCAAGGAGCACACGCTCGGCAAGACCGTTTGTATGGGGTATAACACTCTTTTGTCTTTCCCCAGCGGAAAAGCGTTAAAGGACAGAAAAAATATCGTCCTGTGCCCCGACGGAATCGAGCGGGAGGACGCTTTGTGCGTGCATACTCTTAAAGAACTCTTCGGCGTTCTTTGCAAGGAGGACGGCGACGTTTACGTAATAGGCGGAGCGATGTTTTATAAAACGATGCTCCCTTACTGCGAGGAGATTCTGGTTACCAAGGTTGACGCCGACGGAGGCGCCGAGGCCTTTTACGAAAATCTCGATAAAAACCCGGATTTTGAACTTGTGTATAAGTCCGAAAATTTTGAAACAAACGGCTACACGATAGCCTTTACAACCTACAAAAACTTAAATCCCCTCCCACTTGAAAAACTTATATAAAAAATGCGGCGCACGCCGCATTTTTGCTTTGAAAATATTTTTTGAAGCCTTATTAAAAATATTGTAAATGGATTTTCTTTATGGTATCATATAATTGAAAGAGCTTTTCACGGCATAAAATCAAAACGGCAGAGGAAAGTCAAAATGAACGCAAACGACAGAAAAATTCCGTCAGGTTATATCGTTGCACCCGCACTGTTTATCATTGCGGGAATTTTGCAGTATTGCGACGAATATGTGCCGCTTGATTTAATGAAAATCTTTTTCTTTGGCGCACAAATTATATTTTTCGCTCTGTGTGCGTGGTGGGTCGTATCGCTCGTCCGGCGTGTGGCTATAAAGGGTATAAGAAACGGTCTTATAGCGACTGTTGCCTCATTTGCGCTTATGCTTTTCATAAAAATTCTGAAATACAGTTTCTTCGCGGGCGAGGTGGAAACGAGGTATCTTTGGTATTCGTTTTATATTCCGCTTTGCTTTGCGCCCGTATTTCTTTTATTTTCGATTATCGAAACCGAAAAGCCCGACGGTTTTTCCATAAACCGCAAATGGTATCTTATGCTCCTTGCTCCGCTTCTGCTCGTGGCGCTTGTGTTTACGAACGATTTGCACCAGTTGGTATTTTCATTTCAGCCGGACTTTGTAAACTCAAACTCCGTCTATGAGAGAAAAATCGGTTACTTTATAATTATGGCGTGGATAGTTTGCGTATTTACGGCAGACGTTTTGCTACTTTTTATAAAGTGCAGAAATTCAGCCTGTCGCAAAAAAGCGTGGATACCCCTCATTGCTTTTACCGTTTGTTTTGCTCTCATATTTGTCCGCGAGTACATTCCTACAGAGATATATAATTTTCAGGAAACCATTTTGTTTTCGGTTATCGTGATATGCGAAAGCCTCATATATATCGGATTTATTCCGTCAAATAAGGACTATGCTATGTTTTTTGATTCGGCAAGTATATCCGCAATTATAACCGACAAAGACAAAAATATAATCCTCGCCTCGAAAACTGCGCCGCAGGTAACAAAGAAGCAGTTGAAGGAATCTTGCAATTCTTATATTTACCTTGACGAAAACACCAAATTTTACGGTAGCGAAATAAGCGGAGGTGCGGTTTATTGGTCGCAGGATCTGACTGCCATAAACTCCATAAATTCAAAAATAAGAGAGATTGGAAAAACTCTGTCGGAAGAAAATGTGCTTATTACCTCTGAAAACGAGATAAAGGCAAAACAGTCTAAAATTGCCGCTTTGAATAAACTTTACGACGAAATATCAGAGAGTCTGCGCCCCTGTCTTGACAAAGTGTGCTCCGTACTTGACGGTGCAAAAAGCGGCTCCCCGTATGAAAAAGCGATGAAAACCGCTCTTATATACGGAGCGTACATAAAAAGAAGGAGCAACCTTGCAATTATCGGCGACAAAGGCACGGCAAACGCAAAAGAACTTACGTACGCCATTGCGGAATCGCTCGACGCTCTTTCGTTTTACGGCGCATCGTCTGCCGTAAAAGAGACGGGATGCGGGGCGCTCCCCTACTGTACGGTTGCCGCCTTATACGATTTCTTTGAGGAATGTATAGAACTTGCCCTGCCCGATATTTCCGCCTGCTTTGTGACCCTTTCGGTAAAAGACGCCTTTGCATCTTTGCGCATATCGATGGAAAACCCGTCCCTTGTGATACCCGAAAATTACGGCGGCGACAAATTAAAAGAAATCGGCGCCACCGTCAAGGTGGAAAAGCAGGACTCCACTATATTTGCGACTATGCAGATACCGTTTGAGGAGGGCAGAATATGACAAGTTTTATCGACACCTCCCCCGCAATTTGCAAAGCCGTGGTATGTATTCTCTTTCTTGTATGTATAGAGAGCCTTGTGTGCGCGATAATGTGTGCTTCTTACAGATTAAAGGCTCGCTTTACTGCCTCGGCATATACTCTGCTCTCGGTATCGTTTGCCTTTTTGTGTATGCTCTACAACGGAGTTTTAATAAAGGAATTCGGATACTCCCCCGACGGTTTTGTATTATCCGCATACCGTATGCCCGCCGTGCTTGCGATAATTATAACGGTTATTCTTGCAATTTTGTCTTCTTTGATACTTGCGCTCTCCATAAGGCGCAGAAAGTCGCGTCTTACCTCGATGTCGGTAAAAGACGCCCTTGACAAGTTGCCCGTCGGCATATGCTTTTACGACGAAACGGGCTTGCCCGTCCTTATGAACCGAAAAATAGCGCAGGAATCAAAAATAATAACGGGAAAATCGCTATTTAATGCGTCCGTGTTCCTCAAAAATATTGATGAGGGAAATGTTATTACAGGCGTTTTGGTTACCAAAAGCGGCGAATCGTCAGTTATAAAGTTGCCAAACGGTGAAATACGCCTTTACAGGAAAAACGAGCACAAAGCGGACGGAAAAACGGTTTATGAGCTTATAAGCGAAGATATAACCGAGGAATATTTGCTCTCGTCTTCTCTATCCGAGAAAAATACGGAGCTTGCAAAAATGAATAAGCGTCTACGGGAATACGGAGAAAAGGTGACGGAGCTAACGAGGGAAAAAGAAATACTCGAGGCAAAGGTAAGGATACACGACGGTATGGGCGAGCTTCTTTTGAGAACGAAAAGGTCGCTCTCCGAAAAAGAAAAATACAACAAGGAATCGCTTATTGACTTATGGGAGCAAAGCATAAAAATGCTCTATGAGGCAAAAGAGGACGATGACTCATCCGACGAGTTTTCCGATCTTATCTCGGCGGCAAAAGATATAGGCGTTACCGTATCTTATATCGGGGAGCGTATTCCCGAAAACTCGGTTGCCGAAATACTCATCCACGCCGTGCACGAATGTCTTACAAACGCCGTGCGCCACGCAAAAGGCGACAGGCTCGACGTTTTTGTGAGTGAGAGTGACACGCACTATGAAGTAAAAATAAAGAACAACGGGTTACCTCCCTCCTCCGAGATAGTCGAGGGCGGCGGGCTCTCCTCCCTCCGTTCCGTCACGGAGCGCGAGGGCGGGGATATGACTGTAATAAGCACGCCGGAATTTACTCTTATTCTGCACGTTTTGAAAGACAGGAGATTATAAATGGAAAACAAAACACGTATTATGATAGTTGAGGACCAGGCTATGCCGAGGCAGCTTCTCGAGGGCTTTATAAATTCCTCGGAGGAATATGAACTTGTCGCTTCGATTGACAATGCGTCGGTTGCCGATATATACTGCCTTAAACAAAAAATCGACCTCGTTCTTATGGACGTGGTAACAAAAAACGGGTCAAGCGGTCTATCTGCCGCGGAGCGAATAAAAAAGTTAAACCCGCAAATTAAAATCATAATAGTTACCTCAATGCCCGAATGTTCTTACGTGGAGCGCGCAAAAAAAATCGGTGTGGAGGGCTTTTGGTACAAGGATTTCAGCAAGGAACCGATACTGTCGCTTATAAAAAGGGTGCTCGGCGGAGAGAGAGTATATCCCGACGAGGTGCCCGAGGTTACGCTGGGGCTTGCAAAAAGTTGCGAACTGACCGCACGGGAGCTTCAGAT
>CAMETB010000015.1 GCA_945936265.1 uncultured Clostridia bacterium | reverse complement strand
AAAATAATTTGACAAAAAATTTTGAAGCCGCAAAATCATAGCGAATTAAAGGTATAAAACTTAAAAGCGTGCATCAAACAGAATATTCCACGCAAGTAGAATAAAAAAATGAGCATCAAAAAGAAAAAAATCGTACAAATTTTACATGTTTCATTCAATATAACTTGACTTAATTTACTTTGTATGCTATGATAATAAAAAAGCGTGCATAAATTATTCTGTTTGATGCACTTTTCAGTCACTGGCAGTACATCAATAACAAAGCCGAATTTAGTTTTTTTGTTTTAATTGACTGCTATGTTTCGTCATCCAAACACCATATGTTAAATCGTATAAATTCAGTGAATTATATTTTTACTATGGCAAAAAAATATTTTGGAGGTATTTATGAAAAAATTTGCTTTATTATTCTCCGTTTTGCTCGTTACTATTACTTGCACTTTTGTGTTTTTCGGCTGTGGCGGCGGAAGTGGAGACGGAATCGACGGCGACGAATTTAAGAATGTTGCAGTATCGGAGGATGGTACTCTTACATGGACAAAACTTAACAGAGCGAAAAAGTACGAGATCTTAAGCGGCAAGTTCGGTACGGGTGCTACGAGTCGCGAAACGACGGACTGCTCGTTTGATCTTACCGTATTTTCTCTAAAAGAAGGCAAGAATTACGTAACTTTGCTCGGAATAGAGGACAACGACGAACTCGGTGAAACCATCGAGATGGAATTTGCCATTTATGAAATGGTGATAGAGAAAAAAAGCGGAGTATATACGCTTTACGCGTGTTCTTATTCCGACGAGTATCTCTCGTTAAGCGGTTTCGAGGAAAAGGACGGAGTTGTAACGAAATACATTCAGCCGACGTTCTACAGCGACTTGGGTGGTGCAACTTACACGAGTATGCCGAAAGATATAAAGATTAACGGCGATAATATCTGGGGACTTTATTCGGATTCCGAATACAAGAACGAATGCGGAAGCCAGACAATAACTGGACTTAAAAGAGGTCATAACTATTATTACATAAAACTGAATGACAAAAACGGAACGTTTCTGAAAGGGTATAAGGTAGACTTTTACATTCTCGATAAAGTTGACGTTGTACTCTACTCAAAAACGGGTGAAAAACTTTTCGAAACCAACGTGTGGGAAAACGATGCTCTGGATATGTCGATTCTCTATGCAAACGTGGGTGCAAGCGACTATATTGCATACAATTTTGAACCCATTGAACGTGACGTTGCAACTGTCGAGATACAAAAAGACGCTTCGTTCCGCGTAATAAGTTCTGATGAGTACAACATACTCGAACATTTTACTATATCGTATGACGGAGTACTGACAAAGAAGGCGGATCACACATGCGACGGCATTGATACTCTAACTATCCCCGCACAGATATGCGGACGAGACGTTATAACCATAGGCAACGGTTCAGACAGGTTGTGTGATATTAAAAATCTCGTGATAAGCGACGGAATAAAAGAAATTGCCAAAGGCGCTTTCCGTTATTCTTCGACGCTTGAAACGGTATCATTACCCGACAGTATAACGAAGATAGGCGAAGAGGCTTTCTACAATTGCAATAATCTTAAACTCGAAAAATACGGAGATCGTCTTGAATATCTCGGCAATTGGCTCATAAAAGTAAATAACGGCGACGGTGAAAGCGTTGAATTAAAGCCGACTACAATAGGTATAGCATGCTCCGTGTTCCCGTTTACGGACTTTGCCCTTCCGGACACTCTTAAGAGTATCACTTACCCTGATGTATTTAATTATGCCGTAAGTGAGTACGAGAAAAACACACACGCCGAAATCTACGACGACTGCCTTGTGTATTTCGGAAACTGGCTCGTCAAGGTAAAAGCCGACGGCAAGGAAAACTTCAACGGATTAAAAGACAGCACGGTGGGAATATTGAAAGGCGCTCTCAACGGTATAACTGCCAATAATATCGTAATACCCGAGAGCGTATCCTACCTGTCGGAAAGAGCGTTTGACGGATGCAAGGTATCGAGTTTTACGGTATCCGGCGATAATTTTAAGTGGAAAAACGATATGCTCCTCAACAAAGACGAAACCGTGATATATTACGTTTCTTCCGCGGCGCAGAGCATAACCATACCCGATGGCGTCACCTTTTTTGACTTGAATCTATCAGGATGCCCGTCGCTTAAAACCGTTCATATAGGAGCGTCGTTCGCCGGAGGTTTGTCTTTGCCGGCTTCCGTCGAGAATATCACCGTTAGCGCAATGAACACAAAGTATTTCGCGCAAAGCGGAATATTGTATAAAAAGAACGATTACGAAACGCTTATTTATTTCGTACCGAAAAACATTTCCGGCAACATTACGTTAGCGGACGGATTAAAGGAAATAGGCTCTTATGCTTTTGAAGGTTGTAACAAAATTACCGGAATAACTATACCGGACGGGGTAACAAGTATCAAATGGGGCGCATTCAGGAACTGTACCTCCTTGAATATCATAATGATACCTGACAGCGTAACAAGCATGGGCGATAGTGCGTTCTATGGTTGCAGTAGTCTTACGAGCGTAACTATAGGAAACGGCGTAACAAGCATAGAAAATAATACGTTCTATGGTTGCAGTAGCCTTACAAGTATAACTATACCGAATAGCGTAACAAGCATAGACGAGAATGCGTTCTATGGTTGCAGTAGCCTTAAATACAATGAGTACGATAATGCATATTATCTTGGAAATGATAGTAATCCTTATTTAGTTCTTATTAAAGCAAGAGATACGTCTATTACAAGTTGTACAATCAATGAAAATACAAAGATTATTTATTATCTTGCATTCGATGGTTGCAGTAGCCTTACAAGCTTAACTATAGGAAATAGCGTAACAAGTATAGATGATGGTGCGTTCAGG
Source organism: uncultured Clostridia bacterium (assembly GCA_945936265.1). Classification (GTDB taxonomy): domain Bacteria; phylum Bacillota; class Clostridia; order Oscillospirales; family CAG-272; genus RGIG2000. The sequence continues at coordinate 13,382 of CAMETB010000015.1, read as the reverse complement.
GGTTGCAGTAGCCTTACAAGCGTAACTATACCAAATAGCGTAACAAGCATAGGCGATTATGCGTTCTATAATTGCAGTAGCCTTACAAGCGTAACTATAGGAAATAGCGTAACAAGCATAGGCAGTGAGGCGTTCCGTAATTGCAGTAGCCTTACAAGCATAACTATACCGGACGGGGTAACAAGAATAGAGAATAACACTTTCTACGGTTGCAGTAGCCTTACAAGCATAACTATAGGAGATAGCGTAACAAACATAGGCAATTATGCGTTCCGTGATTGCAGTAGCCTTACAAGCGTAACTATACCTGATAGCGTAAATAACATAGGCCGGGGAGCATTTTTGGGTTGTGCGCTTAAAAATGTAGTATTTGAAAATACGCAGGGCTGGATAAGCTACTATAGCAGCGAAGCTGTAGATTTTTCGAATTCTGCGAAAGCGGCGGAAATACTTATTATGCAAAATGGCGGAGATTTTTATAGAAACTGAAATGCTTAAATTGTAAAAAACAAGCAGATCATCATAAGTACTGCAAAGTGACACTTTTTGATTTCGCCTGACAAGCCCCCTGCGGAAATTTTCCACAGGGGGCTTTGAAAGTATTGTAAAGTAAAAAACAACAATACTATTTTGATTTATTTAGGGTATAATAACATAAAGAAATCGAGTGTCCATAACTCAAATCCGTTATGAACACTCGATATGGTGCGAGTGACGGGACTTGAACCCACATGAAATTGCTTTCACTGGAACCTGAATCCAGCGCGTCTGCCAATTCCGCCACACTCGCATATGTAAACCGCATTTGCGGTTTATTTTTTTATAAGTTTATTTCTTTTTTTGTCGGGTATTTTTGAGTTAAGAAGCGACTTCAAATCATCAACTGTACCCTCGATGATAGCGTTCTTAAGTATGATAAGAGCGCCTCTCTTATTTACAAAAAGATAGAAAGCGTCCTTTGACTCGCAAGCCTTGAATATCATCTCATACTTTATTTCGGAAGAGCCTTTTCTTTCTTTTGATTCCGAGGTAATCTTTATCGCTTCGTCGGTAAAGGTGAAGTGGTTCATTACCTCTTTATCCGCAGAAAAATTTTTAAGGCGTACCTTCGGCATAATAAAGTAGGAATAAATAACGAGAAAATCTATCGCCGCCACAAGAATTAAAATCATAAGATAGAAAAAGAAGAAATCACGCCCGATATTCATAATAAGCCAGACGGTGACGAGCAGAGTGACGAGAATATATGCCGCCCACTTCCACGGTCTGTCTACGGCGTTGAATTTCATAAGGCCCGAAAGAGCATTTTTATCGTATAAAACGTCCGCTTTTATCATGGCAACTCTCCTTTATGCGTATGCGACAATTTTATCATATAACCGCCGTCAAGTCAAGAGAAATAAGCAAAAAATTACTTCTCGGGCGTCAAAAATTTTTCGGCATAGGCTTTTTTCGATTTTATAACGGTTTCCTCGGCTTCTTTCCTGCCGCAGACCTTGTCCACTCTCGTTTCCTTGTTTTCGAGGTACTTGTAAACCTCGAAAAAGTGTGTTATCTCCTGGAACTGATGCTTGGGAAGCTCCGATATATCGTCATACGAGTTAAGAAAAGGATCATTAAAGGGAATAGCAACTATTTTTTCGTCCGTTTCGTTCTCGTCAATCATATTTATCATACCTATCGGATAGCATTGAACTATCGACATAGGCTCAAGGCTCTCCTGACAGAGCACCAATACGTCAAGAGGGTCGCCGTCCTCGGAGAGCGTCCTCGGGATAAATCCGTAGTTTGCAGGGTAGTGGGTTGACGTATAAAGAATACGGTCAAGGCGCAAAAGCCCGCTGTCCTTATCAAGCTCGTACTTGTTTTTACTGCCTTTCGGTATTTCGATAACGCATATAAAATCGTCTTTTTTAATTCTGTCGTCGCTGAAATAATGCCAGGGATTCATAATTTTTACCTCCGTGTGCAAACGGTAATTGCAAGTATATTATACCCTTGTTTTAGTATTATGTCAAGATATTATCCGTATTGTTGACTGTTTTACACGCTTATATTGACGAATTTACTGAAATATGATAAAATATATGAACAAAACCAGATCGGAAGGATAATTTATGAAATATATTTTGGTAACGGGCGCATACGGCGGTATGGGCAAAAAGACAGTCGATATACTTACAAAAGAGGGCTTTTGCGTTATCGCTCTCGATAAAAGAATAGAGGAGCCCACGGAAAACGTAATACCCGTGCAAGTCGATATAACCGACCAAGAGAGCGTGTGCCTTGCTTTTGATAAGGTAAAAGAAATTACGGACAACCTCTTTGCAATAATACACTTTGCAGGTATTTATCTGCTTGACTCTCTTGTCGAGATAGATAACGATGCTTACAGGCGTGCTTTTGACGTCAACTTTTTCGGTGCGTTTCTTATAAATAAAACTTTTCTTCCGTTGCTTAAAAAGGGAAGTAAGATAATAATCACCACAAGCGAGTTAGCACCTCTTGATCCGCTTCCTTTTACGGGCATTTATGCGGTAACAAAGGGAGCTCTTGATAAGTACGCTTATTCTTTGCGTATGGAGTTACAACTGCTCGGAATCTCAGTTTCCGTCATTCGTGCGGGAGCCGTCGATACCGGTATGCTCGGCGCCTCCACCGACGCTCTTGACCGCTTCTGCGATAAAACCGAGCTTTATTCGTGCAACGCAAAGCGTTTTAAGAAGATTGTAAATAGCGTGGAGGCAAGGCATATCCCACCCGAAAAAATCGGTAAAAAGGCGCTTAAAATACTTAATAAAAAGAATCCCAAATTCGCCTATCCCATCAACCGCAACCCTCTTTTGCTCCTCTTAAACGCTCTCCCAAAACGCCTTCAGTTGTTCGCTATCCGTCAGGTACTTAAATGATGAAAGCAAAATTTGATAAAAATAAACTCTATGAGTTACTTACGAAAATACCTCGCGGAAAGGTTATTACGTATGGCAGAGCAGCCGAAATACTCGGCAATAAATCCTGGGCAAGAGCAGTAGGCAACGCCTTACATAAAAACCCCGACGGAGAAAAATATCCCTGCTACAAGGTAGTAAACGCCAAAGGAGAATTAAGCGCGGCTTACGCCTTCGGCGGCATTGACGAGCAAAAACGCCGCCTCCTCTCCGACGGCATCACGGTTGAGCATAATAAAGTAGACCTCCAAAAATACGGATATTAAACCCCAAACCCGATGAGCTGAATTTAATTTTTCTCATCGGGTTTTTCTTAAAAAATGTAATTTATTCCTGTAAAATGCTTGTCTTTTTGAAGAAAAACTGATATAGTATATATATAGACTATACAGAGTATCAAAATATTGGTTTGGAAAGGGATAATAATATGACAGAATTTGAAAAAATACAGTATGCAAAAACGTTTATAGACAAGCTGGCAAACGGAATAAATCCGCTTAATGACACACCCGTTCCCGACAACGATATTATAAATAATGTTCGTCTGTCCCGTTGCTTTTTCTACGTTTCCGATATTCTTCGTCAAGTAGTTGAAAAGGGCGGTGTCACAAAGCCTAAGAAAGTTCCAAAAGAGCCGTTTTCCGTAAGTCAAGAGCAACTTGAAAGGTTTGAGTATTCAAAGGAGCCCATTTCATTAAGCGAAATCGCAAAAAGAATTTCTCTCCTCGTTGAAAATGATAATATGGAGAAGATTACATATCGACAAATCAGTCAATGGCTATTAGATATAGGAATACTGTGTCTTAAAGACGTAGACGGCAAAAAAGCCGTAAAACGTCCAACCGAAGAAGGCACAAAAATAGGTATTTCCGTCGAAAGACGAATCGGACGTTACGGCGAATATTATGTTGTACTCTATAATGAGGAAGCGCAACACTTCATTCTGGATAATATCGAAGCAGTGGCTTCCACCGAAAAGAAGGATAAATAAGGCTACAAAAGGCGGCGAGGTCGTATGCACGGGAACGCCGAAAGAAATGATTGAGCAAGAATAAAGTGTTTGATAAAATGAAAAAAGGAGATACGGGTATGATAAGCGATAAGATCACCATTCGCCCGGAGGAGCATAAGGACTATAAGAGCATTGTATCCTTGGTTTTGCGGTCTTTTAGCGAAGGGACGGACTATTGGACGGAACCGATATCATTGCGCTGGTCGAGGAGATCAGAGACTCGAAGTATTATATTCCCGAGTTGTCCTTTGTCGCGGAGCTTGACGGAAAGGTTGTGGGACATTTCCTGTTTTCGCATTTTCCTCTTTCGACTACCGAAAAAGGCGGACACGGTGACGGGATCGATTCCGAAATCGTCATGCTGGCACCGGTGTCGGTTCATGCGGATCATTTTCGGCAAGGCGTCGGAAGTACCATGCTTAAAATGGGCATCGAAAAAGTAAAAGAAGCGGGATACAAAGGGATCACGGTAGAAGGAAATTATAAATTCTATAATAAGGTCGGCTTTCGGACTTCATCGGAATTCTGCATCTTCCCGACGTGCGGATACCCAATGACAGAACCCCGCTGTATGATGTGCCGGGAAACATATCCGGGGTCGCTTAACGGCATACACGGCTATGTCGTTTACGATATGTATTTCAATGCGTAAAGCAAGGATGGACTGTAAGCCGCCAATAAGAATTTCGGATCGTCTTGCAAAATTCTTGCCCGAAGCCTGCAAAAAATACTACTCCATGATGTTTTTGAGTTAATTTGTGGCAAAAAATAGCGAGTGACTTAAAAATCTTAAAAAACATAAATTGTCCTTAAAATAAAGAAAAATCGGAGGTTTGCTTGAACCTCCGATTTTGGTCTGAGTGGCGGGATTTGAACCCACGGCCTCTACCACCCCAACTGAAATGGGCGCATCCTTTCGGGTGCGCCCATGCTTTTTTAGCCGTTTCTGCTCCACGGCATTTCGTCTTTGGCACTTTCGTGCCCATATTTCCCACGTGCTCCGGCTTTGTTTATGGTCAAACATGTGGTCAAACCCGAATTTTTGGGGCTTTCGGCGTTCTGTTTGAACGGTTCACAATGCCCCCGATTTTTCTTTTTCTCGTCGACTTCCGTAAATGGTACGACCTGTGGTCAACCGCTTTCCATTATATATGTCCGCCCGCTACTTTGGGTCCCGTCTATGACACAAACTGTGGTCAAAAACTCCCCGAGCAGAGAACAATATTTGCGACGCAGTAAACAATGAAAAATCGGTTTCGAGAAGAGCATATCAGGACGATTGCTTTTCTAAACTATAAATTGCACGATTGCGCCAGCGAAACACAACAGTTTTGCACGATTGCGCCGCTTGTTTCAATACAATGGCTAAACGGTTCTGGCAAAAATATGCCATACGTATATGTCGGACATAACGTAGATCATATTATGTATCTGGTCCTTTCGCGAGTTCTGTAAACGCATCATGGTATTCGTCGAGAATTCGTTTTGCTACGTCATCAATCAGTTTGTTTGCTTCTTCTAAGGACAGTTGTATTTCATTTGTATCATCTCGGGGCTCTGTTACAGACAAATCATCATAACAGCCGTGCTCTGCGAAACACCGACGTAGATAGTCGTGCCCGCCGTCAACCGAACACGCCCCGCACCTGCAGGTGACGAAATCGTGCCGGCTTTTTGATTCAATAACATCTCCGCACCGTTTGCAGTGGATGCGGTTGCGGATGATAATGTAGTTGTTCATATGAGTCCTTTTGATTCAGATGGTAATCCTTTGGGGTATTATAACCCGCAAAAGCCCTAATGACAATAAACTGGAGGTAAAGAGATTAACCGTCAGTTTAAGTTTTGAAAAATAAATTTGCGACGCAGTAAACAAAGAAAAGAGAATAAGTGGGTGCGGTTAATAAATTACAAGTTCTTTTAACTAATTTGGATAGCCTTCTTGATTTTTGTCAGATTTTGTGGTATTATAGGTATAACCATAAGACTATTCTTTTATGAGGTGTGAAATGGCTGCAAGCTACAAGAAATTATTCAAACTTCTGATCGACCGCGAGATTGAAGGCAAGGAACTTTCCGAGCTCGCGCATATCAGCACGGCAACTCTCGCCAAAATGAAAAAAGACGGCGCGACCGTCTCCAGTGATGTGCTGGTGAAAATCTGCACCGCGCTTGGTTGCACGATGGACGATATTGTTGAGATTGTGCCTGATAATAAACGCGTGGTAGAAGATTAATTATGGACAATCACACCAAAGAACAGCGTCATCGCAATATGCAAGCGGTGAAAAATAAGGATTCCGATATTGAGCTTCTACTACGAAAAGAATTATGGTCAAGAAAGCTCAGATATCAGAAAAACTCAAAAAAGGTTTTCGGACATCCCGATATCGTTTTTATCGGAAAGAAGGTCGCAATTTTTTGCGACAGCGAGTTTTGGCACGGATACGATTGGGCAAACAAAAAAGAAGAGATCAAATCAAGACGTGATTTCTGGATTCCGAAAATCGAACGTAATATTCAAAGAGACGTTGAAGTAAATAATACTCTTTGCGCTGACGGATGGGTTGTTCTGCGGTTTTGGGGAAAAGATATTAAGAAAGATACGGCAGGCTGTGTTGATGACATAGCCAAAGCGATGGAGGGCGATTATGAGATTCGCATCGGAAGAATTTTTAGATTGCAAAAAATGGATTGCCGAGAAGATTGAAAGCGGAAGCACATGGGAACAAGTAAAGACTTTCTGCGTTTCTGCAGAAGAGGCACCTGCTGTTTTTGATTCTTTGCAAAATGAAGAACTGATTATTCCTCAAAACATGGTGTTTTCGGATTGGGCGGATCTTGTAGAAGAAATGCAGGCTGATTATACCCCGCTTTATGTCCCGGTTGGTCTTTCCAACGGGCAATTAAACAATTCTTTTACAGTCCCGACGGATAGCGGCTCCGCATGGATAAGATATAAAAATTATTTAATGGGAAAAATCGACGGGAAGCCGAAAATGACCGATGATGCAGTCGGTTTTGTCGAAAAAAACTGTCACTGGATTTTGAATCATCTGAGCCGTGATACAAGGGCGTCCGGACCGGTAAAAGGGCTGGTTATGGGAAGTGTCCAATCTGGCAAAACTGCCAATATGATCGGGCTTGCAGCAATGGCAGCGCATTATGACTGGAATATGATTATCATATTGTCCGGTTCTATTGACAATTTAAGAAAGCAAACCCGAGATCGGTTTTTCCGTGATTTGAAAAGAAGCGGGGGCGTAAGTTGGCACATTCTTGATTACACTTCCAACCCGGATTATTATGTAGACATTGATGATAAAAGAAAATACCTGGTTGATGACATAAGTCTGAATATTTATCAAAACGGCACTTCGGATTCAAAATGGCTTCATCGTTATGTTATGGTTTGCCTTAAAAATTCCAAGCGGCTTGAAAGACTGATAAATTGGCTTCATTCAAATCCGGGAAAGGCTGCGAGAATGAGAATTCTCGTTATTGATGATGAAGCAGATCAGGCAAGTGTTAATACGCATAAAATGGGCGAGGTACAAACGGAAGAAGAAATAGAAAGAACAGCCGTTAATCAATACATAATTGATTTGGTAAACGGCTGTGATATAACCGGGAAAAAGTCCAAAGCACCTTTTCAGGCAATGAACTATATAAGTTTTACAGCTACTCCGTATGCCAATGTTTTAAATGAAGCTTACGAAAGTTCATTATATCCGAAAAACTTTATCAGCAGCTTGCCGGAATCAAAAGAATATTTCGGGGCAAAAGTAATATTCGGAAGCGATTCGGATGAAACTTATCCCGGACTTAATATTGTTCGGAGAATTCCCGATGCCGAAGTCAAATCATTGAAAAATGTTCATGACGGCAGTGCCTTTTCCTTGCCCGAAGAAATGAAAAAATCCATTGCCTGGTTTTTGTGTGCATCTGCAGTATTGCGAATCCGTGGTCATAAAAAGCCGATAAGTATGCTGATTCATACTACCGCGCTTCAAAACGGACACTTGTATGAATATGAAACAATCAGGGATTGGCTGACCAGAGAACGTTCGACAGGTTCATTGCTTTCATTGTGTGAAGAAGTATATGGCTATGAGGTGTCGCAGTTTACTTTTGCCGATTTGAAAAACGGATATCCCGATTACGGCAATTTAGATAAAGTAAATCCCGTACTGCCTTCTTTTGAAGAAATTAAAAATGAAATTAACGCCATATTGTCAGGCATTGAAAACATAATGATGGGCGAAGATAAATCGCTTATTTATTATGAAAATGCAGTTCATTTATGCGTTGATAACTGTAAGGCCAACCAATATGCCGAGGACGGAACTTATTTGAGAATTGTTTATCCTTCGTCAGATCAGTTGAACAAAATGGCTAAGGCCCCGGTGTTTATTGTTATGGGCGGAAATACTTTGTCTCGCGGTTTAACAATCGAGGGATTGACCTGCACATATTTTGCCCGAAATTCCAATCTTGCAGATACATTAATGCAGATGGCTCGTTGGTTTGGATACAGAGCCGGTTATGAATTACTGCAACGAATATGGATGCCTCAGGCGGTTGAGGAAAAATATCGGTTACTCGAGAAAATTGACGAAAAGCTGAAAAAGGAATTTGAAGATTTCATGGATCGCGGAATCAGCCCTTCCAAATACGGCCCGAAGATCATGAACAGCGCTTTGATATCAAAGTTTATGCTGACCTCTAAAAACAAGGCTCAAAGAAGTGTTGAATGTGATTTTGATTTCAGCGGGGACAGCTATGAGGTAACGCAGTATGACAATGATTCCGAAATCCTTAAAGGAAATATCAGCTGTGCGGAAGCACTTTTGAACTCTATCGGAGAAGCTCAAAAATCTTCTGTAATCGGTTCGGCTTATGTGTGGAGAAACATTGATGTTAAAGGAATAACCGATGTTTTCTTCTCACGGTATATCATTTCGGATAACTCAACATTGAGAAAAGACATTCCGGTTTTCTTTGAGTGGGTAAAAAAGATGAACGCAGAAGAAAACAAATATCTCAAATGGAATGTGGCTGTTGCCGGAGCTGAAAAAGCTGTATCCAAATGGGATGTTTGCGGTATTTCGGTCGGGAAAATTGAGCGTTCTGCAAAAAGAAGTAAGTTACCTTGCCTGGATATCGGATCGTTGCGTTCCGGGTCTGACGTTCTGTGCGATGTGGATTATCCAAACTTGTCATCGGAGCAGAAGCGGCTTTGCGACGATGCATTGAAACAAAAGAAAAGTTTGATTTCCAAAAGATCGGATCTTGGGTTGAAAGATATACCCTTACTGTTACTGTATTGTATTGACAAAAACGGCGGACAGGAATCTGCTGCCGGAGTAAAAACCAAAATTAACAGCGCAGAAGATGTTATCGGATTCAGTATTATCATTCCGGGAGAATCCGACGGTAGCACGCATGCAAAATCAATAACAGTCCAACTGCCGGAATAATTACCAAAAAGGAGATACGTAATGCTCGATAGGTTAATTCTTAAAACAGATTATGCCGTATCATACGGAAGCGTAACCTTGAAATCTTTGCAAAATGATAATATTCCCGAGCTGGATTTGCTTGTTCGTGAGTCTATACAAAACAGCTCTGATGCGGCGTTGGGTATGCCCGGACAATCGTATAATGTAAATTTCACTACGGGAACATTTGTACCAGCAGACTTTAACTCTTTTCTTACGGATATTGAAACCGATTTGAATGATAGATTCCCATCTGAATTCGCTGATTTTTTGGAAATTCGTGATACCGGCACGTGCGGGCTTACCGGATGTGTTCGCAAATCCGAGATAAAATCAGATGATCATGGAAATTTCTTCAAGTTGATTTATGATACCGGAAAGCGCCAGACCAAGGCGAATGCCGGCGGAAACTGGGGCTTTGGGAAAAGTGTGTATTATCGTGTCGGCATAGGAATTGTGATTTTTTATTCCAGAATCAAAACCAATGCAGGATTTGAGTCGAGATTAATTATTACTCTCGTAGAAGATGAAGGAAAGAAGAATTCTGATGGAACCGATGCAACCATTCTTAACAAGATCGAGCCGCTTTCCGCCGGAAAAGCATGGTGGGGAATAAAAGAGGGCGATGATCTTTTGCCTCTGTATGATGAAGACTTCATCAATGCAGTTCTTAATGTGTTTGGATTGGCTCCGTTTACCGGCGATAAGACAGGCACATCCATTATTATTCCGTATATTGATTCCGATAAACTGTTGGGCGATATAGTTCCTGCAGATGCGGATATCAGAGATGATATCAAAGAAAATTTCACCGAAGTATGGACAACGACTATAGCAGATTATTTAAAATTGGCAATACAAAAGTGGTACGCACCGAAACTTCATAATTTGCAGTTGAGAAACTTTTCAAATAAAAAATGGCTTTTGGCAACAGTAAATAATGTGCCGATCAAGAAAAACGACATGTTGCCGTTCTTCCGGTTGGTTCAGGAACTTTATAATACGGCAATTGCCAAAACATACGGGAAAGACTATATCAGTGAATTGTTTGAAGACATTTCCTGCGAACCGGTAAATGTTCGCAATTACTTTGATGGTATGACGACCGGGTACCTGTCTGTTATTAAAATCAGTACTGATAAATTAAACGGAACGCAGAATCTACTGAGTCCATATGACTATATCGGTCATTTTGAAGCAGACGGTGGCTTAAATGAGCCGATTGTTATGTGCACGAGAGATCCCGGTATGGTCATAGATTACCCTATTGCCGGTCCTTGGGTTAAGGGCATTACTCCTCCGGAAGACCAAAATATGTTTTTGTTCGGATTTTATATGCCCATAATCGAGAAGAGGTTGAGAGAAAATTTAAATGTTACTGAATATGCCGGTATGGAGTTCGGTGAGTACTTGCGCAGATGCGAGGCTTCCGACCATATGGGATGGGATGACCCGGCGAAAATGCAATTAGTTGCAAAAATTCAAAAGAACTGTGTCAGAATAATTGAGGAAAAATCTTCAGGAGACGGAGAAAAGAAGATTGAAGCCACCGCCAGCAAATTGGCAAACAAACTCGGTAAAAAATTATTGCCGCGAATCGGATACGGGAAAAAGAGTAACGCTGGCGGCTCCGGAAGCGGAAGCGGTTCCGGAGGTGCCAAAATAGTTAATGCAGTTCTTGATTTTACCGAGCAAAGAATGTTCGGAAATCGAATGGAAATCGATTTCACTTTAACATTGATGCATTCGAAAAAATCTGCTGATATTACTGTGCTGATTGCGTCTGAAGGCGGCGGATGGATTACTCCGAAATCTTGGCAAGAAGATATCGGCACAAAATTCCCGGTAGAAATCGAAAAACTGCAAATTACGTCTATATCATATTCATCCGATAACTCCGGGGAAAACGTTGATCTGATTTGCCTGCCGGCATCTCCTGAGTGCTCTGTCGATGTGGCGTCGTTCTCCATTCAATGTGCTGAGGAAAGCAAAGAATTTTCATCGGTTTCCGTTAAGGCCTCTGTTTTCAATCTTAAGATTTCAGGAACGCTGTCCTTGTTTGCGATAGATAAAAAATATCAGTTCTCCGTTAAAATCGATTGATGAGGTGCATTATGAATAATCTTTATTTTTACCCGAAATTAACGGATGCATTAAAGGACAAATGCGGGTTTACCGTTGGAAAGTATGTTTTCACTTATTCGTTTCAGGATAAAAGTTTCGGTTTGAAACAAAAAGGGACTTCAACAATAAAACTGTCGGATCCCCTTGAAATTTGGAAAGTCGAAACCGAAGGAATTTCAATTTCAAAAACCGTCTCCATTGCATATCCGCACCTTCTATTTGGACCTGATGGTATAGCGTGTACAGATGCAGCCATCGGAATTTGCATTATGTGGACAAATAAAACGCTGACGCAGACCGGTTGCATTTTGCCTGAGTCGGATATTGAAACGGATACCGGACGAGTGTGTAGTTTTAATTATACGTTTGATCCGGGCCTGGTTCAAGGTGATTTGGAGTTATCGGTTATTCTTTATCTGAAAAAGAAGGCGGATAGTGTTCAGTCGGGAGAAGAAAAACTGAACAATGAGGAAGGCGTTACTATTGGAGAAGTTGAAACGGTAGTATTGGATTTCAACAGTGTGTATATGGAATTCCCGATTGAAGAATATAATTCTCCTAACGAACCGTTATGGTGGCTTTATTTCTCTCAATGGGAAGATCCGAAAGTCGATCTCTTTGACCGTGAAAATATTTGCCTGTATCTGAATCCGCATTATGCTGCCTGCCCAATGGTCGGCGAGGAAATCAAAAATTTTGATCTACTTGTTGACATTATGGCAACGACATATATGATGATCTTTCAGAAAATCAATGAAGATCCGGAGGATTTGAAGGCAACGCAGCAGAATCTCGGGTTGGAGAACAATTCCATATGCAGTATAATGCATCAATTTATCGAAAGCTGCCCTGAACCTCTGCACTTTGAAAGCCAGGAAGCATTGCTGAAAAGCTTGCATATTAACATTCGAAAAATGCTGGAAGAAGGTGATGATCAATGAGATATAAACGGATGTCGTTGAACGATGCAAAAGCTGTCATTACCCAGTATGATAATATGAATGACATTGAATTTACCAATCTCACTGATCATTGGAAAGCTTATGATACGATAGAAAACGATCCGTCATATTCGGAGTTTCGAAATCTATTATTGGAAACATTTCAGAATGCTTTGGCTGAAACAGACGGAAAAATGAATTATCTCTTGGATTTGCGCGTGGGCTTATGCCTATATCAACTCATGCCCTTAGGAAAGGATTTTTCGATTATTTCAGCCAATGATGACGATATTTGGAGGTATATTTCCGTTCGGATTATGCCTGATATTACATATTTGCGATATCCCGATCCGGCAAAAGGTGACATAAGAATTAACAGCAAACGTTTCTACCGAGGAACAAGACGAATATGGTTAAAAACCCTTTGGTGGTATGTTCACCTCAGCTGGCAGGGGTCTGAAAAAAAGACTTTCGATATCCTCAAGAATAATGCTACAGACAATATAAACAAATTGATTGAAACTCCCGGGAAAGGGTATCGTTTGTCACTGTATAGAAATATGGTGCGTGAATACGCAGAAACCGCTCCGCATAAAGCAAAAGATTTTGCGGCAATAACAAAACTCAACAATGTAAAATGTATGTCTGTTGAACCGGAACTTATTGCCGGAGGAGAAAAGCAATATGTTTCTCAACTCGTTGCGGAAGTGACTCAAAAGGAGTAAAATGACGATGGGCCTGAAAAAAGCAATAATAGATAACTGGAAAACAGACATTATCGGTTTTGCTCATGCTATAGAGGGGCTTGATGAGGAGTATCCGGGATGGACTGTTAAATATCACGATTCCTACGGAG
>CAMETB010000014.1 GCA_945936265.1 uncultured Clostridia bacterium | reverse complement strand
CGTGGTTTTTAGAACCATGGAGAGCCCTTGTTCGAGAAGATTATGAAGTACACTACAGATATTGCACATAGTCAAGCGATATAATACAGCACTCAAACGGGCGATAAATCGCTCGCTCGAAAGTTGGTACAGCACAGGCAGCAATCAAAAACCCCAGAAAATAAGCCTTAACGCTTAATACAAACAGCCATTTCCACAGGGGAGTGGCTGTTTTGTGAAGTTTGTGCTATCTCACAAGTGAAGTTGTTTCGCAGTGAAGTTTTTGCTGTCGCAAAAGTGAAGTTGCTTCGCAGTGAAGTTTTTGCTATCTCAAATACGTAGGCTTTTCATATGGCGGGCGAAAAAATAATGAATAATCAAAGGTAGGGCGGGGGCAGGGAAAGTAATAGGTAAAAGTGAAGAGGTAAGAAGTAGGGCGGGCGGCTTGCTCCCGCCGATTGTCAACTTTGCCGAAGGCAAAACTTCACTATCCGTAGGATAACTTCACTTACAGAGTAAACTTCACTTGCTCAAAGGGCAAACGTAGTTGCGTTATATTGTATATTAAGGAAATAAAGCAATATGGATTTTAATAAAACGATTTTCGAAAACAGAAAAGCAACGGGCAGACCGTTTTTAGTCGCCCATCGTGGAATAAGCACGGCAAATATCCCCTGTAATACGCTTGCGGCGTATAAGATTGCCGTTGAACAGGGGGCGGACGTCGTGGAAATCGACGTTACAAGAAGCAAGGACGGTGTATTTTTTGTATTTCATCCCGGTATGGAACCCGTCTTTCTGAAATGCGGAAAGCTCATACCCGAGATGACGGCGGATGAGGTGAAATCCTTGCCTCTTTTAAATCAGGACGAGGTGCCGACCTCTTATCACGTTCCTACCTTGCAGGAAGTATTCGCACTTCTCAAGGACAAAGTGTATATCAATGTAGATAAATTCTGGACAAACGTTGAGGGAATCACCGCCGAGATCTATAAAGCGGGCGTAGAAAAACAGGTAATCGTCAAAGCGTATGCGGAAGAAAAAACACTTGAAGAGGTGGAAAAGTTTGCCCCCGACCTGATGTTTATGGCGATGGCTTGGCACAAGGACGACGTTACCGAACAATTGTTGAACCGCAACGTCAATTACATCGGTATAGAAGCTCTTTTTGACAGAGAAGAGGATGAAATAAGCACGGCTGAATATATTGCTTCCATGCATAAAAAAGGTTTGCTTGTATGGTGTAATACCATAATTTATAACGAAAAGGACGTTATTTCGGCGCACCATACCGACGACGTTTCATTGACAGACAACCCTGCAAAAGGCTGGGGCTGGGTTGCAGACAGAGGCTTTGACTTTATTCAGACAGACTGGCTCCTCTCCGTAAGATCTTATCTGGAACGTAAGAATCGAACATAGCAAGCACATAAGACCGACTCTGAAAATATAACCGAAAAGAACTAATAAAATACAAAACAGCCATTTCCGCAGGGGAGTGGCTGTTTTGCGAAGTTTTTGCTGTCGCAAAAGTGAAGTTGCTTCGCAGTGAAGTTTGTGCTATCTCACAAGTGAAGTTAAGTTTGCCCACTTTGCCGAAGGCAAAACTTCACTATCCGCAGGATAACTTCACTTACAGAGTAAACTTCACTTGCCCAAAGGGCAAACTTAGTTGCGTGATACTCTTGGAGTATAACGCACAGGGAGTGGCTGTTTTGCGAAGTTTTTGCTGTCGCAAAAGTGAAGTTGCTTCGCAGTGAAGTTTGTGCTATCTCACAAGTGAAGTTAAGTTTGCCCACTTTGCCGAAGGCAAAACTTCACTATCCGCAGGATAACTTCACTTACAGAGTAAACTTCACTTGCCCAAAGGGCAAACTTAGTTGCGTGATACTCTTGGAGTATAACGCACAGGGAGTGGCTGTTTTTATTCTGTAAGCGACATACTAATTTAAGTGTTTTTGCTTGTGTAAAAGCAAGTTATCGGCAAAATATTTCAAAATAAAATAAGTTTTGTATTTACTTTTTGCCGATAACGGTGTATAATATAAGAGAAAGAATTTATTTTGCGCTTGCGGTTTTGACAAAAGTCCTATGCTTGCGCATTCTGGCGATATTCAAGGAGAAACAGTAAATGAAGTATTTATCGGTAGCAAATACCGCAAAAAAGTGGAATATATCGGAACGGAGCGTGCGCAATTACTGCGCGCAAGGGAAAATTGACGGCGCTTTTCTGACGGGCAAGACGTGGAATATACCCGAGGATGCAACAAAGCCCGACCGCATAAACAAAAAGCATTCTTATCCCGAAACGCTGCTGGGAATATTGCGCGCGGAGAAAAACAACCGAATTTCCGGCGGTATTTATCACAAGGTGCAAATCGATCTGACTTATAACTCAAATCATATAGAGGGCAGTAAGCTGACCCACGAGCAAACGAGGTATATTTTTGAAACAAACACCATAGGAGTGGATAATGCGCTCAACGTCGACGACGTTGTGGAAACATCAAATCACTTTAAGTGCGTCGATATGATAATTGACGACGCAAACAAAAAACTGACCGAAAAATTTATAAAAGAACTTCATCGCACGCTGAAAAACGGCACGAGCGACAGCAGGCTCCCGTGGTTTGCCGTCGGAGAGTACAAAAAAGTTCCCAACGAGGTCGGCGGAGAACAAACCGTACAACCCGAAGAAGTGGATAAAAAAATGGCGGAGCTTATAGCGAAATATAACTCCATAGAAAGCCCGACCTTTGACGATATTCTCGATTTTCACTACCGCTTTGAGAAGATACATCCTTTTCAGGACGGCAACGGCAGAGTGGGGCGCTTGATTTTGTTCAAGGAGTGCTTAAGGTGCGGCTACGTTCCGTTCATCATCGACGAAGAACTTAAAATGTTTTACTACAGAGGGCTAAAACAGTGGAAATCCGAGCGCGGCTACCTGCGCGATACCTGCCTTTGTGCTCAAGACAAATTCAAAAAATATCTTGATTATTTCAAAATAAAATATCAATGATTACGTAAGACAAGGAGAATTGTTATGTGGAAAAAGAAAAAGAGAAAAGAAGGCGAAATAATTCCCGATATTACAAGGGACGATCTCGACACGGAGGACCTTCTCATTCTCGATGATATCATCGGCGACGACGAGGAAGACGAAGACGACGGTATTTACGATAACGATATTTACGACGAGGACACCTGTGAAGACGAAGAGGACGAGGATATTGACGGGGACGGCGAGGAGTGGCTTTTTTAGGCGCAGATTATCTTACGGACAGGAGAGGGAAGATGAGAACAAAAAGGATAGTTCTTTGCTCGGCAATGGCCATGATAGCGATGCTTTTTGTCTGCGGTTGCACGCTTTTTGACGGCGGCGGCGCGGGCGGAAAGTGCAACCTTGCGGGTCTTATACTTACCTGCAACTCGGGCGGGGAAATAATTTACGACGGTTCTCCCAAGCGGGTCGAAATAATTGTGAGGGATCAAAGTCAAAGAAGACTTGCGGTTATAGAGCCAAACGGAGAATCGGAAGACTTTGACGTGACGTACGAAAACAACGTAAACGCGGGAACGGCTATCGTGACGGTGACGGCAAAAAAGTCCTCGGCGACGTTTGCGGGAAGTGCAACCCTGACCTTTGATATAAAAGGTATGTACGGAGAAGCAAACGATTTTGAAACGCTTTCGGAAATGGCGGGGGACGGCAACTACTCAACCGTAAAACTGACGGGCGAAATAACCATAGCAGAGGGCGAGGTTTTAACCGTTGAAAAGAACACAACCGTTGACTGCAATTCATTCAGGCTTATAAACAACGGCAAAATAATAAACCGCGGTTTTATATCCGTAAGGGAAACGCCCGAGAAAACGGATTTTGAAAACGCCTCCGAAATAGAAAACGAGGGCAGAATAGTTCTGTACAGCGCGCGGCTGTTAAACAGAGGCAAAATTGACGGTGGCGGTGAAATTTCATCGGGAGGGGCAGGCTCCTCGGTTTACACGGACAGCGATATAGAAAAAAACGGTATAGGCAAGGGTGTGTCCGTCTATCGCCGCTATTCGATTGACGAATGTACGGTATCGCTCGAATATGACTCCGCCGATTATACGGGTAGCAGTCTTACGCCGACCGTCATAATAGAGAGCGGCGGGGAAGCGGTTGATAAGAGCGATTACGAGGTTATATACGAAAACAACGTAAACGCGGGCACGGCATCGGTAACGGTTGTAGCAAAGGAGAACGCCGAGAAAATATTCGGTAGCAAAACTCTTAATTTCAATATAGAAAGATCGTCTGTAAGAGTTACTAAAGAGGCAGATTTCATATCCGCGCTCGAAAACCCCAATTACCGTGAAATAAAGGTTGGCGGTGTGTTGTTAAAGACCGATTTTACGGTAGGCGCCGACAAGACCGTCTATGCGGAAACCTCGACACTCTACTGCTCGTCTTTGGTTAAGGGCAAATTTGTCGTACAAGAGGGCGCCACCTTGGACTTAAACGGCTCCGTTACCGTAGAGGACGGTGGCGAGTTTCAAAACGAGGGCACGGTACGTCTTAAGGGCAGTATCGGCGGAACGGGCACCTTTACAAACGGTGAAAACGGCAAAATTTTCGTGTTCGAGGAGTCAAACTATAATTGCCCGTGGACAAATAACGGCACCATATTCGCAAACGACGGTCAGACCGTTTTAACACAGGGTACTGGAAGCGTTTTGTACAGACAACGCTTGACCGATGCCGACGCATCCTTGCAGAACAGCGGCGAAAAGTACGACGGAGGGGTAAAGTTCCCTAAAATAAGCTTCCTTACCGATACACAACCCGTGGGCGGTACGTATTCGGTAACGGTTTATCCGAAAGGCTCGGACGAGAGCGTGTCCTTACCTAAAGACGCGGGAAAATACGATGTTACAGTCAAGTTTTTCGGCTGGTCGGAACAGTTTTGCGGCGGATTTACGCTTGATTATGAAATATTGCCGGGGGAGTGTAGCGTTTCAACTCTAAACGAGCTTTCCGTCGCGCTGAAAAGCAACAATTACGAAACTGTTACTATTGACGGCACGCGCACTCTTACGATGGACTCGCCGGTAACCGTGCCGACGGGCAAGGAACTGATAATAAGCGAGTCGGTGCGCGTTATTGACAAATACAGGTTAAGCGTATACGGCAAAATAACGAATTACGGATACTTTGCCGAGGGCGGAGCAGACGGCAACTGCATTACGGTTTATGAAAACGGAAGCTTTGTAAACTCGGGCAGCGCATTTTTCAACGGCGAAATTCCCGAGGGAGTAGAGGGCGAGGGAACGGTTTTTGTCCGCAAAAATATAAACGGTGCGGTATCAAACGATTTTGTACCCGAGATTACTTACGCTTTATACGGGATATTAAGACCCACGTTTACTCTTAAGCTCGACGGCGCTTTGCTAAACGACGGTAACACGGACGATTATTTTTTGACGGGTGAGAACTGCTCACACGTAAGCGACGCGGAGCCCGCTTTGGCAATAGTTAACGCCTCACCGTTTTCCGAAAAGGTTTTCGGGCAAAAGATAATGGAGTACAGAATACTGCCGGGGGAAACGAGCGTTGACAGCTTAAGCGAGCTTTGCAAGGCATTGGGCAACGTGCGCCCGGGCAGCGACCTTTGCAACTGGGGCAAAATAACTCTTTGTGTGGATATTATAGAAAGGGATCCGGTAATCAGAGCGAGCACCCTTACGGTATGTAAAAACACCACTCTCTCCCTCGGAGCTCACAAGCTTACGCTGAACTATGGAACCGGATACAAGCTTGTAAACAACGGCACGATAGAAACCTCGTTAAATCCTTGTATCAATTCTATGACCTATAGCGGAGGCGGAAAAATAGTGGGCTTTGCCTCTGATCGCGAAACATTAGAATCTATGGCTGAATTTTGCAGCGAAATATACCTGACGTGCGATATTAAAATAGACGTCGATATTGATAATAAAGAATACGGTCGTTTGGAGCTGTGCGTAGGCGCGCAATCAATATCAAAGGAGTGTACGATAGACCTATGCGGATATACGCTTGATCTCTATATAATAATCGATATAGAAAATGCGTCGCTTGAGATAAAAAACGGCACGCTGGGAAGCCTTGATAAAAGCCCTGCCGTGCTCGGCGTCGGGGGTGAAAATTCCTTTGTTTTACGGAACCTTAAAATTTACGGTATGAACTCGGGGGTAGAGAGCATTGCCGAAATATATAACTGCGATATAATATAAAAAAGGTTGTCGCCGGATGCGACAACCTTTTTTAGTAATGTTTATTTCTGTTATCTTTCCTCGCGGAAATAGTTAAGCCCGAGGCTCGCCGGAGGCTGATTTTCACGCTTGTTCCTTATGCTCGTTATGACAAGGACTACAATAGTAATCACGTAAGGCAACATCTTTATAATCTCTCTTTGAGTGGAAGTGATATTCGGAATAACAAACGCCACGATGTAGCAAGCACCAAACAGAAAAGCACCTAAAATTGCGACGTTGGGCTTCCAGAGTACGAAGATAACGAGGGCTATTGCCAGCCATCCGAACGCCTCGATGGTAGCGGCATTTTCCCAGCTGCCCTTGATATAATCCATAATGTAATAAAATCCGCCAATGCCTGCGATGCCACTTCCGATAATTATAGCCATGTACTTATACAAAACCACGTTGATACCTGCCGCATCGGCGGTAGCGGGGCTCTCACCCACTGCCCTTAAATGAAGTCCGACACGCGTCTTGTTAAGCACGAGAGAGCAAACAACTGCCACCGCAATGGCAAGATACACGTAAATTCCGTGCCCGAACACCACTTTGCCAAATCCACCGAGCTTATCGGCAAACGGCAACGATGAGGAAATCAGCTTGCCTGCGGGATCGAAGTTGGTACGGTCTACAAACGACATAATAAAGTTGGTAGCGCCGCCGCCGAAAATGGTAATGGCGAGCCCCGTAATATTCTGGTTGCAACGCAGAGTTACGGTCAGTAGCGCATAGATACCTCCGAGCGCCGCCGCAAACACCGTAGAAAAGAGCAACGAGATAAGGAAGAGAAGTATCAGGGAGGCATTTTCGGGTGATGAAAGCGCACCCATATAAAGCGAAACGCCAAGACAACCGCCGGCAGTTCCCATGCACATAATTCCCGGTATGCCGAGATTCAGGTGTCCTGCCTTTTCGGTGATTATTTCACCGATACATCCGTACAAAAGTACGGTTGCTATTGAAATTGCAGATACAAAAAAGATTGTCATGCTCAATCAACTCCTTTCGCTTTATCGGTTTTTTTGCGTTTCGCGCCCGACTTGCGGAACACCACGCGGTATGTGATGAAGAAGCTGCACGCGATAACACAGAAATACACAAGGCCAATGACGATATTTGCAATACTGTCGTTGGTAAATCCAAAGTTTCCTCTGACCTCAACCATACCTCTTGAAATAAAGATGATAAAGAAGCAAGTGCCGATCATCACAAGGGGGTTGAAGGAAGCAAGCCAGGTTGCCATTATTGCCGTAAAGCCCATATTATTTGCCGAGGCGGTACTGATAGTGTGATGTATGCCGCCTGCAAGAAAGAGCCCGACAATGCCCGAGAGCGCACCGGAGATTATCATAGTGCGGATGATAACGCGTTTAACGTCAATGCCGATATACTTTGCGGTATTGGGGCTGTCGCCTACTACCGATATTTCGTATCCGTGCTTGGTGTATTTCAAATAAACATACATAAGTACGGCGAGAGTCAAGAAAACCAGCACCGTCAGAAGATACTTGCTACCGAACAACTTGGGAAAATTTCCATACTTCAAGGGCTCAAGTATGCCCGAACCACTCTTTACCCAAATGGTAATGAACATAGCCACAAGTCCTGCGGCAATGTAGTTGAGCATAAGTGTAAAAAGCGACTCGTTCGTCCCGAAGTACGCTTTGAATATAGCCGGCAAAACACCCCATACCGCGCCTGCAATAATGCTTGCAACGGTCATGATAGGTATGAGCAAGGCGTCGGGAATTTTGCCTCCGAGGTAGAACATACAAAAGATAGCCGCAAGACAACCGACAAGTATCTGTCCGTTACCTCCGAGGTTCCAGAACTTCATCTTAAATGCGGGAACAAGTGCTACTGCCACGCCGAGAAGGAGCGCGGTGTCCTGCAAAAGCAGCCAGATTCGGCGGGATGAGCCAAATGCGCCCGTAAAGAGAGAAGTAAAAAACGCCAGCGGATTTTTAGAAGAAAACAGCGAGCAGATAATTGAGGAGACAAGAAGGCTTGCAACGATCGCTATCGCGTAAATCAGTATGACCTTCTTTACAGGGAGCGCATCT
Organism: uncultured Clostridia bacterium; assembly: GCA_945936265.1. Taxonomy (GTDB): domain Bacteria; phylum Bacillota; class Clostridia; order Oscillospirales; family CAG-272; genus RGIG2000. Next base: position 8,221 of record CAMETB010000014.1, on the reverse strand, counting down.
CGCTTGACAATGCGGAGCCAAGGTTCTTTTTTAATCTGTTCTTGTTTAGTTTGTTGCTTTTCCATACACAAAACAGCTTTATAAGCTTTCTCCCTCCTGTTTTTCTTTATCTTTAAGGGCAGTACCCATCATCATTAGACCTATTTCTTCCTTCTTCGCCTTGCGCGCATCTACCGTGCCCATAACTTTTCCACCCGCAAGGACCATAATGCGGTCGCAAAGCGACAGCAACACGTCAAGGTCCTCACCGACGAAGATGACGGCAACGCCGTTCTTCTTCTGGCTTGTAAGAAGGTTGTAAATGGTGTAAGAAGAATTGATATCAAGTCCGCGCACGGGATATGCCGCCATAAGAACGCGGGGACCTGCGGCAATCTCTCGTCCGACAAGCACCTTTTGAATGTTACCGCCTGAAAGACGGCGCACGGGAGTGTGTACACCGGGGGTGACGACCTGGAGGCTGTCGATAATCTCGTTTGCAAGATCCTCGGGCGTCTTTCGGTCTACAAATACCGACTTTCCGCGGCGATAGCTACGGAGCATCATATTGTCGGTGATGTCCATATCTCCAACTAATCCCATACCTAAACGGTCCTCCGGGACAAAGGAAAAGCGCACGCCAAGCTCGCGAATTTGCAAAGGCGTCTTTTCACGAAGGTTGATAACCTCGTCTTCCTTGAAAAAGACCTCGCCCGCCTCGACCTGATTGCATATAGTCTTCTTTGAAAGAGGCTTTCCTTTCTCGTCCTTCCCCGTAAAATCTGTGCCGTCGGCATAGCGGAGCATTCCGCTCTGTGCCAGCTCCATAACTCTCTTAAAGGTCTTGTGGAAGAAGGTAATGGGCTTGTCTTTTTTGGGATTGTAGTAGGTAACGCTTCCGCTTTGCAGGTGATGGAGTCCTGCTATTGACTCAAGCAGTTCTCTCTGACCGGTTCCGGCGATACCCGCAATTCCGAGAATTTCGCCGCCGTAGGCAGAAAAGCTAACGTTATCAAGTATAAGATGTCCTTCGCTTCCCATAAGCGAAATCCCCTCGACCTCCAGGCGAAGCTCGGGATTTTCGGGCATGGGACGGTCAATGTTGAGCGTAACCTTCTGTCCGACCATCATATCCGCAAGCTCTTTTTCGTTGGTTTCGGACGTGTTGACAGTCTTTATGTGCTCTCCCTTGCGAAGTACGGTGACGCGGTCGGAAATCTCCATGACCTCATTGAGCTTATGTGTGATGATTATAACGGACTTGCCGTTTTTTCGCATAGCGCGGAGCACGTCGAAAAGACGGTCTATCTCCTGCGGAGTCAAAACCGCGGTAGGCTCGTCCAGAATAAGCACGTCTGCGCCTCGGTAAAGTGCCTTGACTATCTCTACCGTCTGCTTTTCCGAGACCGACATCTCATAGACTTTTTTGTCTAAATCTATATGAAATCCGTATTTTTCGCTCATTTCGCGAATACGGTCTTTTGCCGATTTTATATCATATTTTCCGTTATCGTCCGTGCCGATAACGATATTTTGCGCGGCGGTGAATACGTCAATCAGCTTGAAGTGCTGATGTATCATACCTATATTGTAATTAAAGGCATCCTTCGGTGAGCGTATGTTGACCTCCTCGCCGCGAATGAGGATAGTTCCCTCGTCGGGATAATAGATGCCTGCCAGCATATTCATAAGGGTGGTTTTTCCGCAACCGTTCTCTCCGAGAATAGAGAGAATTTCACCTTTTTTAACGTCTATTGAAACGTTTTTGTTTGCAACGATGTTGGCGCCAAAACGCTTGGTAATGCCGCGAAGCTCGATTACAGTTTCCTTTTCCACAGTTTCTCTCCTTTATGTATAAGGTGCAAATATGGACGTTTATCACATAAAGGGTTGCCGCAAAACGACAACCCTTATGCCTTTAACGATACCGATCGCAGCTTTCGCTTATGCGACCGTCAAAGAATGAATCACTTTACCTCGGTAATGCCGTCGATACGAATATCAAAGTAAGGAGCGGAACGGAATGCGCTCTCATCAAAGAACGTAACACCGTTTTCGGTCTTGATTACGTTGGTTTCGGGAACGAAGTCGCCTGCGTCGTCAACGTCTGCAAGGTACTCGGTAAGATGCTCGCCACCAACGGTGAAGGTAGAGCAATCAAATACTTTAAGAGAACCGTTCTGAAGTTTAGCGGAAACCTCGTCAAGCTTTGCCTGTGTGCCTTCAGCAGCAGCTTTGCCGAGAGCGGTGATCTTAACGGCGCCGTTAGCGAGTGTACCCGTCCAGTCGTCAACGATGTCCTTGCCGTTCATTACGCAATCAAGCATATACTCAAAGTAAGGAACCCAGTCAATTCTGGATGCGATAACGAAGGTGTTCTTTCCCGTTTCGCCGTTGTAAGCAACGTTGGGAACGCCTGCGTTTTCACAAGCGGTAGGAGCGCCCATGGAGTCAGCGTGCTGAGAAATGAGCTTGCAGCCTGCATCGATAAGAGCCTCGGCGGTAGTCTTTTCAGCGGCCTCGTTGTACCATGAGTTTGTGTAGCGAACTTCCATAGTTACGTTTTCAACTACGCTCTTTACGCCGAGGTAGAAGGAGGTGTAACCCGAAACAACCTCTGCATAAGGCCATGCGCCTACGTAACCGATCTTTGCGTTTTCGTCGGAAACCTTACCGTTAGCGTCACCGTAAAGCTCAACGAGCTTCAAGCCTGCGGCAACACCTGCAAGGTATCTGCCCTGGTAGATAGAAGCAAATGCGTTCTGATAGTTCTCAAGTCCTTCGGTGTGTGCCTTCGTGCCGGTTGCGTGGCAGAACTGCACGTTTTCGAATTCCTTTGCTGCCTTAATCAAGTAAGACTCGTGACCGAATGAGTCGGCAAAAACAACGTCGTAGCCGTTGTCAGCAAAGTCAGCGGCCTTATCGTAGCACTCGGTACCCTCGGGGATACCGGTAATGATGGTGTAGTTTTCCTCGGTAAGTCCCTTATTGGCGCAAGCCTGCTTGAATGCATCAATAAAGTTCTTGTCGTAGGTAGAGCTGTCGCCGTGCAGACAAATCAATGCTGCCTTGATGTCCTTCTTGTCGTTACCGCAAGAGCCGAGCATGAAGGTAACGCCAACAAGCATAACAACTGCCAGGACCATACATAAAATTTTCTTGAACATTTCTGATGTTCCTCCTAAAAATTATTTATTACCGAGGTGTTACCCGAGTAATCAAAGTAAAAAAGCCACAAGATAAACTCTTATGGTTTGAAGGTTATGGTGCTGTCCGTCATAGACTCCACCACAGCCAGCGACTCAATGCGTATGCCCTGCGCACGCAACTCGTCGCCCCCGTGCTGAAAAGCCTTTTCTATCGCTATTGCGCATCCTGCAAGTTTTGCACCTGCCGACTCGATTATGCTTTTGAGTCCTTTTATGGCGTTGCCGCAAGCGAGAAAGTCGTCCACGATAAGAACATTGTCATTTTTATTAAGATATTCTTTTGCCACAACGGCAGTATATACATTATTGTGAGTAAACGAGGCAATCTTTGCAAAATAAACGTCCTTTGACAGATTTGCCGAAGGATGCTTCTTTACTATAACGGCAGGAACGTGCATAGCCTGTGCCGCCATAACGGCAATAGCGATGCCGGACGCCTCGATTGTCATGATTTTGGTAACTCCCGCGTCTTTATAAAGTCTTGCTATCTCTTTTCCTGCCTCGGTGAGAAAATCCACATCGAGCTGCTGGTTAAGAAAGTTGCCCACTTTGAGAATATTGCCGGGCAGAACAGTGCCGCATTCAAGAATTTTTTCTTCCATAAGTTTCATTGACAAAGCACCTCCCGACGAAATAAAAAATAAAATAAAAAACAAAAAAACAGACGTGACGCCTGTTTCAAACCGCAACAATACCATAGCGGTATAACTGCCGAAAAAGCAAACCATACCGTGGAGTAATGTTGAACCAATAGTCGCAACTTGGCGTGCGGTAGAAACATTCGGGCCATTTTATCCGAACCTATATTGGAACATCATAAACTGTATTCTTGATTACATCAACAGTATAACATTGTTCGACAAAAAAATCAAGTGGTTTTAACTGCAATTTTTAACAAAAAATATTTGGATTTTTTATGCAATATACACAAAAGAAATTTACGCATCCCGGAGGTATACCGATATGCTTTTTTAATAATGAAACTTAGCGAAAATCCGGTGCCGCTGTCTTCGCAAAATACGCAAAAAGCGTTAAACCCGCGCGTTATAAAGTAAATAAAAACGGCGGCAGGTACTTGCGTATCTCTGCGACCGTTTTGTATTTTTATTTTTTCAGGCTCTCGTCGGAGCAATTTATAATATATTCGGAAGAGGCATAATTCCAGGCGTCTGCTTTGGAAATTGCTTTCCACTGATTTGCACTTCCGCCGAAATTTATATTTTCAAGCGCTTTGCATTTATAGAAAGCATAGTTTTCTATTGATGTAACGCCTGCCGGTATAGTCACGTTTTTGAGCAGAGAACAGCCCTCGAAAGTACTGCGCTCTATTCTGGTTACTCCGGACGGTATCGTGATCGATGCTATTGAAGAACATTTATAAAACGCGGACTGTCCTATCGATTTAAGACCGCTCGGCAACGATATGACCGAAAGGCGCACGCAACCGGAAAATGCGCGGTCGCCTATGGAAACTACCGTTTCGGGAATGGTAACCGAGGTTATTTCTTTTTTATCCCTGAATGCGTTATCCGAAATGGATGTGACGCTTTTCCCGTTGAATGACTCCGGTATTACTACGGTGCTTTTCTTGCCTTCGTACGATATAACGGAATATTCCTCGCCGACTTGTTCAAATACTATTCCGTCCTGCGATTTTGGCGGCTCGTCGGATTTGTCGCTTTCAGAGCATGCCGAGAGAAAAACGGAACAGGCGATAATTAAAATAAAGGTAAGGATAACACCTGAGATTCTGGTCTTCATCTTAAATTCCTCCAAAAAATATATCCCGAAAAATTTTCCCAAGGTCTGAGTGAAACTCATTGCCTTTTTCGAAAATATTTCTTCCTTTATTATTATTTTATCATATTATTACCGTTTGGTCAAGTACCTGCAAAAACAAAACGCAAATTAGCTGAAATATCATCCGATTTTTAAGCCGCTTGACAAAAAAGTGTCACAAAGTGTCGATATTATTTATCCGTATATCTTATATTTGAGGCGCATATTGTCGGCAATCATTGCGATAAACTCGGAGTTTGTCGGTTTTCCTCTGTTATTCTGTATTGTGTATCCGAAATATGAGTTCAAAGTGTCAACGTCGCCTCTGTCCCAAGCCACTTCTATGGCATGGCGTATCGCTCTTTCAACCCGGGAAGTCGTTGTCGAATATTTCTTTGCAACCGATGGATATAGTATTTTCGTCACCGAATTTATTATGTCATTATCCGATATGGTCATAAGAATTGCCGTGCGCAGATACTGGTATCCTTTTATGTGCGCAGGCACACCTATCTGGTGTATTACTTTAGTAACCTGCGTCTCCATATCGTCCTGATTTGGCTTTACCTGTGTCGTTAAAGCAGAGTTTCTCGAACGATAGAGAGTGTCTATATGTTCGCAAAGACTCGAATAGTCAAACGGCTTTATAAGGCACAGCGCGGCGCCGGCATTTGTAGCTTCTATAAATATGTTCTGATTTGAAACAAGCGATGCAATTATAAACGTAGGCGCGCGGTCGGCACCGAAGTTTATTCCCTTAACATTGCGTATAAGTCCTATTCCGTCAAGTTTTGAAAGCCAGAGGTCCGCAATTACAATATCGGGATGATATCTGTTTATTTTTATGAGGGCGTCCTCTCCGTCGCACGCTTCATCAATGTTGCGATAGCCCTTTCTCGCCAGAGCCTCTTTTGTAGCGTGGCGCGTTTGTGCGTTTTCGTCCGCAATCAGAATTTTTGCATTGATCTCCATTTTTTATCTCCTTAAATTTATTTCTCGGGCTCTTACGAATCGAGCTCATTTTTCGCTTTTTGCCCGAATTTTCATCAATCAGATATATGTTTTTATACTGTCATCCTGAAATCCGTCTTAATTATACCATATTTTTCCAATTATTTCAAGAGAAAATTTGTTGTCATATTTCACAAAAATTCAGCGGAATATTTGGTATAATTTTACAAAAAGAAAAAAATAATTGAAATAATTAAAAAAATCATGCTTTGCGTAGTAAATTGTGCTATACTGTTATCAAATATAATTTTATAAAAGGCGAAATATGATAGAATTTCAGCAACTTAACGAAGAAGATTTTGAAAAAATAAATAAATACTTGCTTCTTGACGAAACAAGGAGCTGCGAGAAGATCGGCGCCGCTCTTATGATGTGGCGCAATTTTTACGGTATAGAATGGTCGGTTTTTGACGAAACTCTGATAATAAAGTATCATACTGACGACGGGGATGCTTACCTTACGCCAATAGGTAAAAATCCGAGGGGTGCGGTAAAAGAATTGTCTCCCGCGCATTTTATCGGAGTTTGTAACGAGGACGTGGAAAAAGTCGCACTTGACGGTGCCGTTATCGAAAAAGACAGAAACAACTTCGATTACATTTATAAAGCGTCGGATTTGCGCACTTTTTCGGGTAAAAAGCTTCATGCCAAGAAAAATTTTCTCAATCGCTTCAGGAAGACCTATTCATACGAGTATGTTGCAGACCCGCCAAAAGAGGAGCTTGACGACTTTTTCAGGCTTATCGACAAAAAGCAACCGCACTATGATGAAACGGGAAGAGCGGAACTTAACGAAACTATTGACGTGATAGATCACAGAGAGCTTTTTCACGTTCACACAGGCGCTGTAAAGGTGGAGGGCAAAATAATAGCCGCCTGCGCCGCAAGCATCGTCAGGGATACTATGTATGTTCACATAGAGAAGGCGGACAGGGAATACCCCGGCTCTTATCAGGCTATAGTGTCTGAGTTTGCGAAGAGTTTTCCCGATGTCGAATATATAAACAGAGAGGACGATCTCGGCGAGGAGGGACTAAGGCAATCCAAGCTTTCCTACCAGCCGATATACCTTCTTGAAAAGAACAGAATAATAAATCCTTAAAAGCAGAGGGACTGCCGCAACAAAATGCGGCAGTCCATAATTCGTATCCGGCATATGACGTAGGGCGGGGGCTTGCTCCCGCCGTTTCTTGTCGCTTGTTTTTTTGTATGCGGTATGTCACATGTCTGCGAAAACTCGGATTATACTAAAATATTGCATTTAACGACACTTCTTCGACTTTTTTCACTTCTTCAAGTGCGATAAGAAGCATTTTTCTGTACTCCTCGAAGTCATCGAAACTCGATTTTTCTATTTTGGTTTTAAGAATTTCGATATTTTTCTCCACATCGTCGGTTGCGCGGTGCGTTGTCGATATACAGACGCAGAATTTCTCCTTGTCCCACTTTTCGGAAAGTTGCTTTATTGATTCTTCCTCTTTCGTGAGATTTTCCGTCATGGAAATCAGCGAATCGGTTACATTATTTATATATATACAGTTAAGAACAATCGCCGCAATGATAACAAAAAGTACCGAGAGAGATACTATAAAAGATTTCATTTTTCCTCCTTTATTATTATATTTACAGAGGAGGAGTCATCAACCGTCATAAGAAAAACCGTCTCCATATTTATTCTGTGCTTTTTAAGATAATCTTCTATCCACGCGGCGCTTTTTCCGGCGGTTTTCAGGTTGCTTTCGTCTATTTTGCCGTCAAGAATAACGGCGTGCGCAATTCCTGACTCCTCTTTGCTTATTTTCATATCCTCTGCGCAAACGGACTGCTTTTTGCTTTTCGGAAAAACCGAGAGCTTACCGTTTTGCTCGAGTATTGCATACTCGACATCGGATATATCGCTTATATCTTTAAGTCTTAACTCTCCCATAAGCTCGTTTATGCCCATTCTCAATTTTGAGAGTTCCTTCTGATCCAGTTTTCCCTTTTTTATTATTACGCTCGGGTTGCCTGAGAATATCTTTTTCAGAAAACTTGATTTTGTCATAAGAAAAGACGTTATCACCTCGGCAGCGAGCAAAAAGAACATCGGTATAAGGGAGTATGCAATCGGAATAGAGGTATCCTGTATCGGATTTACCGCAAGTTCGGAAAGCATAAAGGTTGTGACAAGTTCGGAGAGCTGAAGTTCGCCGACTTGTCTTTTTCCCATAAGACGGACCGACGTCATAAACAGAAAATATATA